>CAIUAC010000218.1 GCA_903896985.1 uncultured Sandaracinus sp. | reverse complement strand
GTGCCCGTCGTGCCCGCGGGCACCTGCTGCGCTTGCGCGTGCAGCAGCACGACGAGCGCGCTCGAGAGCACGCACGAGATCGCGAGCAGGCTGAGGAGACGGGCGCGCATGGCGGGCTTCAGCGCCTCATCGTCGCGCGGGCGAGCTTGTCGAGCGGCGGGCCGATGCAGTCGCGGAGAACCTGATCGCCGGTCTCCGCGCCCGGCGCGTACTCGAGGCGGTGCGAGAAGACGTACGGCGAGAGCGCCTCGACGTCCTCGGCCGTCACGTAGTCGCGGACGCGCGTGAGCGCGCGCGCCTGCAGCGCGGGGATCATCAGCACGAGCGAGCGCGTCGAGGCGCCTTGGAGGACGCGCGGATCGGTGCGCGTGCGCGCCGCGATGTCGACGAGGCACTCGCGGATCTCGGGCGCGACGTGGATCAGACTCTCGGCGACGTTCCGCGCGTCGAGCATCTCGGTGCGCGTCGCCCGCGGTAGCTCCTGCCCGATGCCGGCGCGGCGCGTCTTGTAGCTCGCGAGCACCTCGAGCTCCGCGTCGCGCGGGATGTGCTTCATCTTGATCTTGAAGAGGAAGCGATCGAGCTGCGCGCTCGGCAGCGGGAACGTGCCCGCGAGATCGAGCGGGTTCTGCGTCGCGATCACGAGGAAGAGCGGATCGAGCTTGCGGGTGCGGTTGTCGACCGTCACCTGCTTCTCCGCCATCGCCTCGAGCATCGCGCTCTGCACCTTCGGTGAGGTGCGGTTGATCTCGTCGGCGAGGACGATGTGCGCGAAGATCGGGCCCGGCCGGAAGAAGAAGCGGTTGGTGTTCGGGTCGAAGATCGTCGTGCCGGTGACGTCGCTCGGCAGCAGATCCGGCGTGAACTGGATGCGCCGGAAGGTGACGATGTCGTCGTCTGGGCGGTCGTCGATGATGCAGTCGCCGAGCGCCTTGGCGAGCGTCGTCTTGCCCGAGCCGGGGTAGTCCTCGAGCAGGACATGGCCGTCCGAGAGCATCGCGACGATGATCATCTCGATCACCTCGTCGCGCCCTCGCACGGCGGCTTGCAGGCGCGCGCGCAGGCGCTGCACGACGCCGTACGCGCCGTTCAGATCCGTGATCGGCGGCGCGAGCGTGTGAGTGATGTGCTCGCTGTTCTCGAAGTCGGTCTCGGGCGCTTGGGTCATTGGGTTACCTGTCGGAGGACGTGTCGACGAAGGACAGCGGGCTCAGCGAGAATCGAAGAGAAAGGAGACGGGGTTGAAGAGGCCGAGCGCGCGGCGCCAGAGCTTCGTGCCGCGACGGACCTCGCGACGGGTCGTGCGCAACTCCGCCCGGACGAGCGCCTTGTTCCACTCGGTGCGGGCGGCGGCGGGGGCGTTCGGCGCGCGGAGGCGGATGGCGACTGCGTGATCGGTGAGCTTGCGGAACTCAGGCGAGATGTCCTTCACGCGGTCGGCGAAGGCCTCGCGCGTCTCGCCGTCGTCGCGCGTGAGCCCAGCCTCGCCGAGCGCGTCGAGGGCGGCGCGATAGGCGACGCGGGCGACGTCGCGCTGCGACGAGAAGAGCGGCGCGATGCGGCGCCAGAGCTTGGTCAGGTAGAGCGCGATGAGCGCGAGCGCGAGCAGGACGCCGAGCACGATGCCGGTGTTGCGGACGAAGTGCGTCGGCTCGCGGTGCTTCGGCGGCGGCGGCTCCGCGGGGTCGGGCGGCTCCTGCCGGGCCATCTCGCCGAGCATTCGCTGCAGGTCGTCGTCGGGCGCCGTGCCCGGCGGGTCGAGGTTCTTCTCGGCCGCGATGTCGAGCACGATCCAGCCGTAGCCGTCGATGTAGATCTCAGGCCACGCGTGGCCGTCGCTGCCGCGCAGCATGATCGCGCTGCCGCCGCGGCGGTTCTGCTCGTCGAAGTGATAGCCGGTCGCGACACGCGAGGGGATGCCGAGCGCGCGCCACATGTAGACCGCGGCGTGGGCGAAGTGCACGCAGTAGCC
>CAIUAC010000217.1 GCA_903896985.1 uncultured Sandaracinus sp. | reverse complement strand
CCGGTCGCGCCCGGCGCGGTCTTCGTCGTCACGGGCGGCGCGCGCGGCGTCACCGCGGCGTCGCTGATCGAGCTTGCGCGGCTCGCTCATCCGCGGGTGCTCGTGCTCGGTCGCACGGCCCTCGAGGACGAGCCCGCCGTGTTCCATGGCGCGACCGACGAGGCGAGCCTCAAGCGGCTCGCGCTCGACGAGGCCCGCAAGGCGGGCATCCCCGTCACGCCGAAGGACATCGGCGCCAAGGTCGAGAAGCTGCTCGCCGGCCGTGAGGTCAGGGACACGCTCGCGCGGCTGAAGGCGGCCGGCTCCGAGGCGCGCTACGCCGCCGTCGACGTGCGCGATCCGGCGGCGCTGGGCGCGTTGCTCGACGACGTCCGCCGCACCTGGGGCCCGATCCGCGGGCTCGTTCACGGCGCGGGCGTGCTCGCCGACGCGCTGCTCGACAAGAAGACCGACGCGCAGTTCGACCGCGTCTTCGACACGAAGGTGCTCGGCCTGCGCGCGCTCCTCGCCGCTACTGAACGCGACCCGCTCGAGTGGCTCTGTCTGTTCTCGTCGGTCGCTGCGCGCGCCGGAAATGCTGGGCAATCCGACTACGCGATGGCCAACGAGATATTGAACAAGGTCGCCGCGGTCGAGGCTCGGCGGCGCGCGGGCGCGTGTCGCGTCGTCTCGATCGGCTGGGGTCCGTGGGACGGCGGCATGGTGACGCCGGCGCTCCGCGGTCACTTCGTCTCGCGCGGCGTCGCCTTGCTCGGCATCGCTGCGGGCGCCGCGGCGTTCGTGCGGGAGCTCTGCGCGAGCCCGGGCGACGACCTCGAGGTCGTCATCGGAGGCGGCGACGCGGGCTTGCATGGCGGCGCGGCCCCCCGGCTGCGCGGCGAGGTCCTCGTCAGCGCGGCGACGCACCCGCAGCTCGCGAGCCACCGCATCCAGGGCAAGGCAGTGCTGCCGATGGTGCTCCCGCTCGAGTGGTTCGCGCGCCTCGCGCGAGCGATGTTCCCGGAGCGCGCGTCGGTGCAGCTTCGCGACGTGCGCGTCGTGCGCGGCGTGCCGCTCGTGCACTTCGACGGGGCGGGCGACCGCTTCACTGTCTCGAGCGGGCAGTCCTCTAGCAGCCCGAGCGCAAGCGGCGCGAGCGACGACGGCAGCGTCGCGCTCGAGCTGCGCGACGCGAACGGCGCGGTTCGCTACGCCGCGACCGTCGCGCCCGCCGAATCGCGCGCGACCGCAGGCTCGCTGAGCGGGCAGGAGCTCGCGCCGAGCACGTGGTCCCAGGCCGAGCTCTACGCGGCCGACACGCTCTTCCACGGGCCGCACTTCCAGGTGATCCGCGCGATCGACGGCATCTCCGCGGAGGGCGCGCGGGCGACGCTGACGGCGACGGCGGACGCGGGCTGGCCCACCGAAGCCTGGGAGACCGACCTCGCCGCGGTCGACGGCGCGCTGCAGCTCGCGATCCTCTGCGGCCTCCGCTCGCTCGGCGCGACGCTGCCCCTGCGCATCGGGAAGATCGGCTACTCCGCCGTCCCGACGACGGGCCCGATCCACTGCGCGCTGCTCGTGCGCAGCCAGACCCCAGAGCGCATCGTCTGCGACATCGCCCTCGCGAGCGAGTCCGGCGGGCCCATCGTCGACCTCGTCGACGTCGAGATGTACGCGGTCCCCACCGGCACGACGGCGAACTGAGCGATGTCCGACTCCACGAGATTCGCGCCGATCGCCATCGTCGGCCAGGGCTGCGTGCTGCCCGGCGCGCTCTCCCCGGACGCCCTCTGGTCGCTCGTCCGTGAGAAGCGCTCGGCGCTCACGCGCGCGGGCGACACGCTCTGGAGGCTCGACCCGGGCGCCGACCGGCAGCAGCTCGCGCGAGAGATCTCGACGGATGTCGGCGGGCACGTCACGGGCTTCGACGCGGTCTTCGATCCGCACGGCTTCGCGCTCGATGCGGCGACGCTGCGCGGCCTCGATCCGGTGTTCCTCTGGACGCTCCACGCCGCGCGCGAGGCGCTCCGCAGCGCAGGGCTCGGCGCGCTGACTGCTCAGCCGCGGGGCACCGTCGTGCTCGGCAACCTCGGCTATCCGACGCCGGGCCTCGTCGACCTCGCGCTCGAGCTCTGGGCGGGCGGCGCGCGCACGGTCGACCCGCGCAATCGCTTCATGTCGGGCCTGCCAGCGCACCTCACGGCGCAGGCGCTCGGCTTCGGCGGCGGTGGCTTCGCGGTCGACGCGGCGTGCGCCTCGTCGCTCTACGCGATCAAGCTCGCCTGCGATCGCCTCCACGACGGCCTCGCCGATCTCGCCATCGCGGGCGGCGTGAACCACGCCGACGACCTCTTTCTCCACGGCGGCTTCTCGGCGCTCCACGCGCTCAGCCCGAGCGGCCAGAGCCGCCCGTTCCACCGCGACGCCGACGGCCTCGTGCCCGCGCAAGGCGCCGCCGTCGTCGTGCTCCAGCGCCTCGAGGACGCCCTCGCCGCAGGTCGCCCGGTGCTCGGCGTCATCCGCGGCGTCGGCCTCTCGAACGATGGCCGCAGCCGCGGCCTGATGGTCCCGGCCGAAGAGGGCCAGGTTCGCGCGCTCCGCGCCGCCTACGCGACGAGCGGCCTCACGCCCGCGGACATCTCGCTCGTCGAGTGCCACGCGACGGGCACGGTCGTCGGCGATGGGGCCGAGGTGCGGAGCATGCGCGAGGTCTTCGCGGGAGCGCGCGGGCTGCCGCTCGGCTCGCTGAAGTCGAACGTCGGTCACCTGATCACCGCCTCGGGCGGCGCCGCGATCATCAAGGTGCTCGCCGCGATGCGCGAGCAGGTCCGCCCGCCGACCCGCGACGCGGACGCGCCGATCGACGAGCTGAGCGACGGGATGTTCCGGCTCCTGCGCGACGAAGAGCCGTGGGAGTGCGCGGGCCCGCGGCGCGCGGCGATCAGCAACTTCGGCTTCGGGGGCAACAACGCGCACCTGCTGCT
>CAIUAC010000216.1 GCA_903896985.1 uncultured Sandaracinus sp. | reverse complement strand
CTGCGGCGCGGGGCTTCGTCGGGCGCCGCGGTAGCGCCCTGGGTCGCGGCGTGCCCGCGCGAGGTCGCGGGGCTTCGTCGGCGCGCGCGGCCGCCCTCCGGGCCGGGCTGGGACACTTCGCGCCGCCCGCTCCTCGATCTCGGCACGCTCAATCCCCGCTTCCATGGATGGAACGCCCGGCCGAAGGGCGGATGGTGAGCTTCGAGTGAGGAGCGCGCCCCGCCTGAGAGCGAGGGGCGTCCCCTCTCGGCACGCAAGCTCAGGTCGCTCGCAGCGTCGGGGCTCGTCCACGGGTGCGGAGCCGTCGGCACCTCTGGATTGGCTAGTTGGCATTCGTGGTCCGGAGTTGCCGGCGCTGCGGACGCACCACCCAAGCACGGGAGAAATCACATCATGGACAACGAAAAGCGATTGCAGCGCGAGGTTCCCAACCAAGCATCACCTCGGTTGGAGTTCGCCGGGGCACGCGCCGCTCGAGCGATTTCGAGCCGTTCATCCTCCCGCGGGGCTGAGTCCTGGAGTCGCCTGCGCGCTGGGCTCCTCGTCGCGGTAGTCGCCAGCGGTCTCGCGGTCCTGGCGCTCGGCTGCGGCAGCACGAACAACACGGGCGCTTGCGCCACGGGCTGTGTGGTCGACGGCGTTTGCTACGCCAACGGGGAAGTGGACCCCGGGAATCCCTGCTCGTTCTGTGATCCGCTCGCGTCGCACATCGCGTTCAGCGCGAACGACGGCGTCAGCTGCGACGACGGGAAGTTCTGCACCTTCGATGACGTCTGCGCGGCGGGGGTCTGCACGGGCGCCGCCCTCAGCTGCGACGATGGGATCGCCTGCAACGGTGTCGAGACGTGCAGCAACACCGTCAGCGCCTGTCGAGCGGGCACTCCGACCTGCGGCGAGAGCGAGCTGTGTGACGCGCTGAGCGGCGACTGCGTCGCGGTGTGTTCCGGCTGCGCCATCGAGGGCACTTGCTGGGGCGAGGGACAGTTCAACCCGCTCGCGCCGTGCCAACTCTGCGCGAGCGCCGTCTCGGCCGTCGCGTGGAGCGACGCCGACGGTCGGAGCTGCGACGACGGCCTCTTCTGCACCGCGGATGATGTGTGCACGCTCGGTGTCTGCGTCGGGGCGAGCGCGCGCGACTGCGGCGACGGCGTCGCCTGCAATGGCGCGGAGACCTGCGACGAGGGCACCAACTCGTGTGTGTCTGGAGAGACGGAGTGTGGCGTCGACGCCGTGTGTGACGCGACGCTCGACGCGTGTATTCCGTCCTGCACGGGCTGCGTGATCGGCGGCACTTGCTACGGCGCGGGGCAGCCCAACCCGGCCAATCCCTGCCAGGTCTGCAGGGTCGCGACCTCGCGCACCGCCTTCAGCCCGAACGACGGCGCCTCCTGCGACGACGGCGCCTTCTGCACGACGAACGACACCTGCGCGGCGGGCGTCTGCGCAGGCTCCGCGTCGGACTTCTGCAACGACTCGGTCTCGTGTAACGGCACCGAGACGTGCGACGAGACGGCCAATCGCTGCCAGCCGGGCGGCACGACCTGCGCCGCAGGGCAGGTCTGCAATCCGGTCGCAGACCTCTGCGAGACGACGTGCACGGGCTGTGTCATCGGCGGTGTCTGCTACGCGACCGGCACGAGCAATCCGATGAACCAGTGCCAGAGTTGTACTCCCGCGCTCACGCGCGCTGGCTGGTCCCCGCGCACGGCGGGAGCCTGCGACGACTCCCTGTATTGCACGGTCGGAGAGACCTGCTCCGCCGGAGCGGTCTGCGGCGGCGGAGTTCCGCGCGCCTGCGCCGACGCGGTCGCCTGCAATGGCACGGAGACCTGCAGCGAGTCGGCCGATCGCTGCGAGCCGGGCACGTCGACGTGCGCCGCGGGGCAGGTCTGTAACTCCACCAGGGACGTCTGCGAGACGACGTGCAGCGGCTGTGTCATCGGCGGCGTGTGTTACGCGTCGGGCACGACGAGCCCCGCGAATCAGTGCCAGATCTGCACTCCCGCGCTCTCGAGCACGGGCTGGTCCCCGCGGACCGGCAGCGCCTGCGACGACTCCCTCTACTGCACGGTCGGCGAGACTTGCTCCGCGACCGCGGTCTGTGACGGCGGCACCGCGCGCACCTGCGCGGACGGGGTCCGCTGCAACGGCGCAGAGACCTGCAACGAGACGGCGGACCGCTGCGAGCCCGCCCTGCCGATCTGCACCGGCGGGCAGGTCTGCGACACGGCGACCGACACCTGCGTGCTCACCTGCGTCGGCGGCACGACGCTCTGTGACGGGACGTGCGTGAACACCTCGTCCGACCCGGCCCACTGCGGCGCGTGTGGAACTCGCTGCGACGCCGGCGAAGCCTGCGTGAGCGGCACCTGCAGCGAGCTTGGCTCGCACATGTTCACGACGTGTGGCGCGCTCGGCATCGCTGGCCCGACCACCTCCGAGTGCACGGCTGAGTACGTGGGCACGACGCTCGAGGGCGAGGTCGTCGTCACCCTCGGCATCCAGGAGTGGCTCGTCCCCGCGACCGGCACCTATCGCATCGAGGCGTTCGGCGCGCAGGGCACGAGCGCATCGGCTGGGCGAGTCGGCGGGCGCGGCGCACGCGTCCGAGGCGACTTCGCCCTCACCGCGGGGCAGCGCCTGCGCATCATCGTCGGGCAGATGGGCACGGCTGACGGCACCAGCGGCGGTGGCGGCGGCGGCTCCTTCGTCGTCGACGCGGTGACTGGCTCGCCTCTCCTCGTGGCCGGCGGCGGCGGCGGCACGCGCTGGCGCCTGAGCCAGGACGGTTGTGGCGGCCGCATCACCGAGCTTGCTGGACTCGGCAGCGGCAGCGCCGCGACGTCGACCTGTGAGGGGAAGGCGAACGGCGTGACCTTGGGCGGCGTGCTGAGCCTCGCGTCGTACGGCTCGGCGGGCGCCGGACTCATCGGCAACGGCGCAGCGGACGCCGACTTCGGCGGCGGCCTCTCGTACTCGTTCGTCAACGGCGGGAACGGCGGCAACTGCTCGGCGTACGGCGGCTTCGGCGGCGGCGGCTCGGGCAATGGCTCGGCCGGCGGCGGCGGCGGCGGCGGCTACTCGGGTGGAGACGGCGGCAGCGTCGGCGGGGGCGGCGGCTCGTTCAACGCCGGCGCGAACGCGGACGCCGCGCCGGGCGTGCAGGCGGGCCCTGGCCGCGTGATCGTTCAGCGGTTCTGAGCGGTTCTGAGCGGCCGTGAGCGGGCGGGGAAGGGCCCGCTCACGGCAAGGAGCCCGCAAACACGAAGCCCTCGCTCGACGGCAGGTGCCCGCAAACACGAAGACCCCGCGCGCCAGCCAGCGTGCGGGGTCTTTCGTCGTGGGGCGCTCGGCGCTCGAGCGCCCGGCTTCCGGCCGCCCGCGCTACACCGCGAGCTGCTGCGGGCGCGTCGGGCGCGGCACGGCGAGGCGGCGCGTGGTCCAGACCTGGCGCGCCTTGGCGTACTGGCTCGGCGTGAACCCAAGGATGCGCCGGAACAGGCGCGTCAGATGGCTCGAGTCCGCAAAGCCCGCCTGCAGCGCGGTAGCGCCGCAGGGAACGCCGTCCGCGAGCAACTCCCGGGCCGCGGCGACGCGCAGCTGCAGCAGGTAGGTGTGCGGCGGCACGCCTACCCAGGCGTGAAAGAGCCGCACGAGGTGCCCCTCGCTAACCCCCGCGAGGCCGGCGAGATGCCTCAAATTCACTCGGTCGCTCGCGTGGTTCTGCAGGTAGCGGCGCGTGCGCAAGACCGCACCAGGCTCCGCGTGGCTCGACGCGCCTGCCGGTGCCGCGGCGAGCGCCGCCCCGATCGTCGACAGCGCCGACCCGACGTCGCCGCAGCGATGCCCCGAGCGGGTCAACTCGGCGACGTTCCAGACCGCTCGCGCGACCTCCGGCTTGGTCGGCGGGGCGGGCGAGGCTCCGTTGGGGAGGCTCAGCGCGTCGGGCAGCCGGTCGAAACAGACGGTCGTGCGCCGGGTCGGAGCCGAGGCGCGCCGCAGCACGACCTCGACCTCACCGGGCGCATAGACCGCGACGTGTCCGCTGCTCGCGGCCTCCAAGGAGCCGCGGTGCCAGAGCACCTCCTCGCCCTCCTCGAGCAGCGAGAGCGTCCAGCGATCGTGCAGGCGCGCCGGGCCCGCCGAGCTACCTCGTGTCGCCGTCACGACCTCCACGCCGCAGAGCGCGGCGGTCGTGTGAAGATCGACCTCCTCAGGCATGGCGTGTCGCTCCGCCGAGGGGCGGAGTCGCCGCCTCGGGTGCGAGCCGCTTCATCGCCGAGCGCCGCTTCAGCGCCTCCGCCAGCGCGCGGGCGAGCCGGGCGAGGTCGAGCGGCTTGGCGAGACAGCAATCCGCGCCGACGCTCGCGGCCTCTGCGGCAACCTCGGCCCGGCAGCTCGCCGTGACCACGATCACTGGGAGCTGCGCGTCGTGTTCGTGCAGCGCCCGCACGAGCTCGAGCCCGCTCATCTCCGGCATCTCCAGGTCGGTGATGACCACATCCGGTCGCTGCGTCTTGGCGAGCTCCAGCGCTCCAGGCCCATCCGCGGCCGTCGTGACCTCCCAGCCGTCCCATCGCAGCAAGCGCGCGAGGCCGTTGCGGTGGCTGACGAGATCGTCGACCACCAGCACACGCCCGCACGTGACGTCCCGGCTCACGCTGCCCCCGCTCTCTCGGCGAGTGGCTCGGCGGGATCGCGGCTCGCCACGGGGAGCTCGTAGACGACCGCCGCCGCGTATTGGTTCGCTGCGGCCAGCGACGCGAAGCGCACGTCGAGGATGCTGCCGTTCAGCGAGTGGACCGCCTGCCGGAACGTACTCAGGCGCTGGCGCAGATGGTCGTCGTCGCGCCCTTGCAGCTCGAACCGTCGGATCTCGAATACGCTCATGGGACACCCCTCCTGGTGGACGAGGTGTCAGCATCCGCTTTTGGTCCTCGGAGGGAATCCACACGATCGGGGGTTTGCGCCGCCGAGATCGGGGGGGGGACGAGGAACGCAGGGACTCAGTCCACGGACGTGAGACCCGCGCGGATCGCGAGCTTGGTGAGCTCGGCCACACTGTGCAGCCCGAGCTTCGCGCTGATCTGCTTGCGGTGCGTCTCGATCGTCGACGCAGCGACGTTCAACCGCGTCGCGGCCTCCTTCGAGGTCATGCCCTCAGCGATCAGCTGCAGCACCTCACGCTCGCGCGCGCTGAGCCCGCTCAGCGGGTCGACGGGCTGCGCGCTCGCGCCGCCGAGCAGCGCCTCCACGACGACCCCGGCGATCGTCGGGCCCACGTATTTCTCGTCGCGCGCGACGGCGCGGATGGCGCGGATCAGCTCCTCCGACGCGGAGTTCTTCAGCAGATAGCCCCACGCCCCCGCCTCGAACATCGCCTGCACGTAGCGCCGATCGCCGTTCATCGAGAGGCCGATCACGCGGGTCCGCGGCAGCAGCGTGAGCAAGCGCCGCGTCGCCTCGATCCCGTTGAGCCCCGGCATGCTCACGTCCATCAGGACGAGGTCCGGGCGCAGGCGCGGCGCCAGCTCGAGCGCGGACTGACCATCCGCCGCCTCACCGACGACGCAGAGGTCATCCTCTCGCTCGAGGAGGGCGCGGAGCCCTTGCCTCATCAGCTGGTGATCGTCGACGAGCAGGATGTTCATCTCGGCCTTCGCGGTGGGAGGTTCGACTCGCGCGGTCGGAAAGGTATGCGCAGAGTGACGTTCGTCCCGTGCCCCGGCCGCGAGGTGACGTCGAAGGTGCCCCCGAGGCGCGCGATCTGCTCTCGCACGCTGAAGAGCCCAAAGCCGTCGGTCGTCTCGTAGTCGCGCATCTTCGTCGGGTCGAAGCCCGCGCCTTCGTCCCTCACGGTCACCACGAGGTCGCCCCCGTCGCCGTGCAGCGTGACGGCCGCCGCCTTGGTCTTCGCGTGCTTCACCACGTTGACGAGGAGCTCGCGGATCGAGCGGAAGAGCAGCGCGGCCACCTCCTCATCGAGCGCCACGAGCGCGTCGTCGCACGCGAGCGAGACCTGCAGCTGATGGCGCGCCTCGAGCTGCTCGCCGAGCCAGCTGACGGCGGCGGCGAGGCCGAGATCATAGAGAATCGGGGGGCTCAGCTCGAACGTGAACGAGCGCGTGTCCTGGATCGCCTGGCGCACGAGCCGGAGCCCTTCGTCGAGGTCCGGGTGCGGGTTCGCGCCCGCCGCTGCGCGCGCCGTCGTGAGCCGCAGCTGCGCGAGCGCGAGCGCCTGACCGATGTTGTCGTGCAAGCCCGCGGCGATCCGCCGTCGCTCTCGCTCCTCGACGAGCGCCGCGTCGAAGGCCATCTGCTGCAGGCTCTGCTTGTGCTTGGCGACGCGCGCCGCTTGCTCCTGGCGCTCGGTGATGTCGTTGAGGAACGCGACGGTGAGGGGGCCATCGTCGCCCTCCATCGCGTTGAGCGTCAGCTGAATCGGGAAGACGGTGCCGTCCTTGCGGACCGCCGACACCTCGCGCTCGGACATCACGTGCGCGTCGGCGCTCGCAGCGCGGAACGCCGCCCGGTGCGCAGGGTGCGCAGCGCGCACCGCCTCCGGCACGAGCGCCTCGACGGGCAGCCCGATGAACTCCTCCGCGGTGTAGCCGAACCACCGGATGGCCGTCGTGTTGGCGAAGGTGATCGTGCCGTCCTCACGCACGATGAAGATGGCCTCCGAGGCCGCCGCGAGCATATCGCGCAGCGCCTTCTCGCTGCGGCGCACGAGCGCCTCGCTCTTCATGGCGTCCGTGACGTCCTCGAGCGCGAGCAAGAAGCGCCGCGTTCGCTCGAGCGCGCGCGCCATCGGACGCCCGGACAGCTTGATCGTGCGTGCTCCTCGCGGGGAGGCGCTCAGCTCGAGGCGGACGTCCTCGACGGCCTCCCCGAGCGTCAGCTGATCGAGCGCCGCGCTCAGCAGCGGGCTTCCCCAGGCGGGCCTGCCGAGCTCCTCGAAGCGCCGGCCCTCGACCTCCCTGCGCGTGAGGCTGAACGCCTCGTAGAACGCGCGGTTCGCCGAGCGCACGCGGCGAGTCTCCTCGAGCACCACGAGCGGCACGTTGACCGTGTCGACGATGCACTCCGCGTAGTCGCGCGCCTCGGAGAGGAGCGTGTGACTCCGCTGCACGGCGTCCATGTTCACGATGCTGAGGACTGCGCCCGCGATGCTGCCTGACACGGTTTGATAGGGGCGCACCCCGAGCCTGTACCAGCGCCCCGCCTCGTCGGTGATCGTGTCCTCGCGCGGCACGAGGTTCTGGAGCACCTCGCGCACCGTCGCGACGAGGTCGGGCGCGTGCAGCCTCGACTTGACGTCGAAGATGGGGCGGCCCGCGTCGGTCGTGGCCAGGCTCAGCAAGCGCGCAGCCTCCGGCGTGAAGCGCCGGATCTTCAGCTCCAAGTCGACGAGCACGATCGCGACGCCGACGCTGTGCAGCACGTTGGTCAGGTCGTCGTTGATCCGGCGCGTCTCCGCGTTTCGATCGAGCAGGTCCGCGTTGGCGTCGCTGAGGGCCTCGTTCGACTCCTGCAGCTGACCTTGCGTCTCGCGCAGCGCCTCGTTGCTGTCTTGCAGCCTCGCGTTCTGCGCCGTCGTGTCCTCGCCAGCGGTGCGGAGCTCCTCGTTGCTCACCTCGAGCTGATGGATCGCCGCCTCGAGGTGCGCGCGAGTCGCCGTGAGCTCCTGACGCAGGGCGTCCTCTCGGAGAGAGGCTTCGCGTCTCGCGCGCGGCGCGTCCTCCGCGAGCGCGGTGAGATCGAGCGTGGGAGTTCCCGGCAAATCCGTCGCTGGTTGGTCGCTCATCGCTGGTATCCCAAGGTCTCCCTGAGCCACTCCCGGACGGCGCCATGATGAAGCAAACGGACTTTGCCTGCGAGCGCTCGATCAACCGAGTGCGCGATTGAGTCCCGTTGATTTGGACGTTTTTGACCGTCCCCCGCGCGACGGAAACGGTCAGGAGCGTCCAACCGCCGAGGCGCGAGGTGCCTAACTCGAAGTTCGATGGCCCGCATCCCGCGCGGTCGTGTGCAAGGGGAGGATCGAGATGTTCACCTTTCGAACGAGCAGGGCGCTCGTGGTTGCATCGCTCTTCACCGCGCTCGCTGTCATGGGCTGTGGCAGCGAACGCGCGCTGATCGCGATACAGATCGACCCGCCGACCGGTGAGCTGCACGCCGGAGGCGGTGCGACGCTCCCGCTGACGGCGACCGGCGTCTACGACGACGGCACCCGCGGCATCGTCACGACGAAGGTGACCTGGACCTCGTCCAGCTCAGCCGTCGCGACGGTCACCTCAGCAGGCGTAGTGCGCGCCGGCAACACCTCGGGCACGACGCGAATCGTCGCGACGAGCGGCGACGTGAAGTCGCCGGCAGCGACCATCGTCGTGCTCCCCTCGTCCGAGGTCGTCTCCGTCGAGGTCGCCCCCGCGAACGCGACGATTCCCTCCGGAACGCACCAGGTATTCACGGCCACGGCGCGCTATCTGGATGGGCGCAACGCGGACGTCACGCTCGACTCCGGTTGGTTCAGCTCCAACCCTGCCGTCGCGCTCGTCGGCGCTCGCGGCAACACGACGGCGGTCGCCCCGGGCATGACGACCATCACCGCGGGCTTTGGCGGCCGCACGGGCACCGCCACGCTCAACGTCACGGACGCGACGCTCGTCGCGATCGACCTCGAGCCGGCGACGGCGACCTTGCCAGTCGGGGCTTGGCAGACGTTCACTGGGATGGGGCGCTACTCCGACGGCTCGGTGCACGACATCAGCAGCTCGCTCAGCTGGGCGAGCCTCGACGAGGATGTCGCGACCATCGGCTCGACGGGGCACGCCACGGGCGTGTCGGCCGGGACGACGACCATCACAGGCTGGCTCGGTGGGATCAGCGGCACGGCCACGCTCACGGTCACCAGCGCCACGCTCGTGCGGGTCGAGGTCGAGCCCGCGGCGCCGCCCGCCGTCGCGGTCGGTCGGACGTTCGCCTTCCACGCGACGGGCGTCTACTCGGACGGCTCGGCGGTCGACCTCACCGCGAACCCGGGGCTCACCTGGACCAGCGATAACCCGGCGGTCGCGTCGATCTCGATCGCCGCTGCGACGGCGGGCGTCGCGACGGCGTTGTCGGTCGGCACCACGCACATCCTCGCTGTCTATGTGAACGGCGCGCACACGATGCAGGCCAGCCCCGTGACGTTCGCGGTCATGGACGCCGTGCTCGAGCAGATCGAGGTCACGCCCACCACGGCGACGCTCCCTGTCGGCTTCGAGCTGTCGTTCCGCGCGACGGGCCGCTACTCGGACGGGCACGCCGACGACATCACGACGCTCGTGACGTGGTCGAGCGGGACCGTCGGCACCGCGACGATCTCCAACGCAGCGGGCGCCAAGGGCGTCTCGACGGCGATCGCGGCGGGCACGACGACCATCACCGCGACGCGAGACTCGATCACGGGCTCGAGCGTGCTCACGGTGAGCGCCGCGCGGCTCGTCTCGATCTCCGTGTCTCCCCCGACGACCGACGTCGCCCTCGGCGGCGCCCGCCAGTTCACGGCGAGCGGCCGCTTCGACGACGGCTCGACGATGTCGCTGACGTCGCGGGCGACCTGGTCCGTGGCGCCCGGTGACCTCGGCCGCGGCGTCACCGTCTCGAACGCGACGGGCAGGCAGGGGCTCGCGACCGTCGCGGCGTCTGCGGTGCCGAGCGCGACCCCGGTGACGCTGTACGCGACCCTCGGCTCGGTCAGCGGCATCGCGCAGCTGATCGTCGTCGGCCCGCGCACGCTCATCGGGATCGTGATCGACGTCGACCAGCCGTTCATCCCCGTCGGGCTGACCGCGCAGGCGACTGCGCACGGGATCTACTCCGACGGAGTGCACTCGCCCGAGGTCGTGGAGATCACGCAGTACGTCACTTGGTCGCCGCTGATCGGCGGCATCGTGACCGTGTCCAACTCGGCCGGCACGAAGGGCAGAATCGCGGCCATCGCGCGCGGTCGCGACAAGATCAACGCGTGTCTCGGCGCGGTCTGCGCGGATGACCCGGGTGGCGTCGGCTCGGCCGCCGAGGTCGAGGTCACCGACTGCGCCTTCACGTCGCTCGAGATCTACCCGAACAGCACCGTCGATCGGCAGATTCCGCGCGGCACCTCACGGCAATACCGCGTGTACGGGGTGTTCGGAGAGTGCGGGCTCACGGCGCGTCGCCGGGGCTTCGAGCTCACCGAACTCGCGACGTGGAACTCCTCCAATCGTGCGGTCTTCACCGTGAGCAACGCGCTCGGCAGCCGCGGCTTCGTGTCGGCGATGGCGGCTCCGCCGTCGCTCGAGGCGGACCTCACTGCGATGTACGAGGACCTCAGCGCGACCCTCGGGCTCTCGGTGATCGACGCCTGTGTGGACGTGCTGACCGTCAGCCCGGTCGCGGTGACGCTGCCGAGCGGCGTGCGCTTCCAGTTCTCGGCGACCGCGCGGCTCACCGACGGCCGCAGCATCGGCTACACGGACTCTGCTAGCTGGTCCGACGAGGAAGGCCGCTACGTCGGCGTCATCGGCCCCGGTCAGGTGCAGACGTACCTCTTCGGCGGCGCGGAGCTCATCACCGCGACGGCGCTCGCGTCGCCGGGCTGCCCGACGCGCACGGGGACCGCGACGGTTACCGTGAGCGACGCGCGGCTCACCTCCATCGACGTGCAGCCGACGCCGGTGGACGTGCCGGTCGGCGGCAGCACGCAGCTCACGGCGACGGGTTCCTACACCGATGGGTCGACGCACGACCTCACGGACCTCACCAGCTGGACGTCGGCGAACAACGCAGTGGCCACCGTCTCCGGCGGTGAGGTCTTCGGCGTCGCCGCGGGCAGCGTCGTCATCCTCGCGACGCAGGGGACCGTGTCGGGCACGGCGACGGTCAGCGTCGGCGGGCGCGCGGTCGAGTCGATCGAGGTCGTACCCGACGAGAGCTTCGAGTGCGGCACCTTCGGCGACGCGTACGGCACCGGCACCGCGATGCCCTTCCGCGCGTTCGCCTACTACACGGACGGCAGCAGGCCGGACGACGTCACCGCGCTCGCGACGTGGGGCTCGTCGGTCTCGACGATCGTGTCGGTGACTGACGGTCTCGCGCAGATGATGTCGCCCGGCACCGCGAACGTCACCGCGACCTTCGGCGGTCAGACGGGCCTGCGCCGCGTCGACGTCGTCGCCGCGACCCTCCGCTCGATCGACGTGCGGCCGACGCCGTTCCGGCTCCCCACCGAGGCCACGCGGCAGTTCCGCGCGTTCGGCTACTACAACGCGACGGGCTTCCCGTCCTCCGAGCGCTGCGAGATCTCGTCCATCGTGACGTGGGCCGCGCTGCCCGTCCTCAGCCTGACCATCGACGGCAACGGTCTCGCGACCACGAGCGCCATGCCGAGCCTCTCGGCGACCGTCACGGCGACCCGCGGCGCGACCGTCGGTATCGCGCGCGGTGTCGTCGTCCGCACCTGCGTCGAGAGCATCAACATCCGCCCGATCGCCGCGAGCGTGCCCCTCGGCGTGACTCAGCAGTTCCTCGCGGACGCGGTCCTCTCGGACGGCAGCACGTTCGACATCACCGACGAGCACTCGACCGCTTGGTCCACCGCGAGCTCGACCATCGCGACGATCAACAGTCGGGGCCTCGCGACGCCGCGCGGCGCGGGCACCACGACCGTGACCGCGGTCTACTCCGTGGGCTCCGCCTCGTGCGCCGCCGCGGGCGCTCCGCTCTCGGCGACTGCCACTCTCGAGGTCAGCCCCGCGGCGCTCGAGTCCATCGACGTCGTCTGCGCGGTCGACCAGTGGGGGACCGCCGGTGAAGGCATCCCCGCGGGCATTCAGACTCAGTGTAACGCGTATGGCTTCTACGCGGGCTCCGGTCCGATGTTGTCGCCAGCGCACCACCCCATCGACCTGACCGACTCGGTCACTTGGTCGAGCACCCTGCCGGCGATCGCGAGCATCAGCGACGCGGTCGGCAGCAAGGGCCGCGTCCTCGGGCGCACTCCTGGCATGACCACGATGAACGCCACGTTCGGCGGCATCACGAGCGGGCTGCCCTTCCACGTCCTCGGCGCGACGCTCGCGCATGTCGACGTCGAGCCGCACTACATGAGCCTGCCCGTCGGCTTCACCGAGCAGTACGGAGCGCGCGGCCGCTACACGCTCGGCTCCTCGAGCCACTCCTACGAGATCACGGAGCTCGCGAGCTGGTCCTCGAGCGCGCCGACCAAGGCGACCGTCAGCGACGCGCCCGGGACTCGCGGCGAAGCGCTGACCGTCGCCGTCACCACGACGCCGGTCTCCATCCGGGCCACCTATCAGACCGTGACGGGGGCCGCGTCGCTCAGCGTGAACGACGCCACGCTGCGGAGCATCGAGGTCAGCGCGCGCTTGCGCTCGCTGCCCATCGGCCTGACTCAGCAGTACACCGCCATCGGCATCTACCGCGACGGCGCCGGACCGTTCTGGCGCGACATCACTGACGCAGTCACGTGGGGCACCACGAACCCTGCGATCGCCGAGATCACGCCGGAGGGCGTCGCCACGGCGGCCTCCGTTGGGCTCGTCGCGATCACGGCGGAGCTCGGCACCTCGAGCGGTAGTCTCCCGCTCCTCGTCGAGGACAAGTGCATCACGTCCCTCGAGCTCCTGCCCTCGGCAGCCACGGTCCCGGCGAACGTGCCCCTCGGCTTCCAGGTCATCGCGCACTACTCCACGGGCAACCCGGTCGCCATCACGAACACCGCGCACTTCCGCTCGAGCGACCCCGCCCGGATGCTCGCGCCCGACGCCGAGGGGTGGACTCGCTCCGCTCGCGGCGCCACTCCCGGAACGGTCACGCTCAGCGCGTGGAGCTCGACCAGCATGTGCGCCGGCGTCGACGGCGCGCAGGCCGTCGTGACCATCACCGGGGCGACCCTGAACACGATCGTCCTCACCTCGCAGGACGGCCTGACCGTGCCTGTCGGCCTCACTCGGCAGCTCCGCGCCAATGGCTATTACAGCGATGGCTCGAGCTACGACATCACGCGCGCCGTGGACTCCTGGATCACGGGCAGTCCCCTGATCGCGTCGGTCTCGAGCGCGCCCCCGACTCAGGGCTTGCTCACTGCGCTCAGCGTCGGAGCGACTCCGGTCGTCGCGACGCAGGGGACCGTCTCGGGGACCGCGATGGTGACCGTCGGTCTCGCGACGCTCACGCGCCTCGAGGCCCAAGGGCTCCGCACGCTCGACGGCTGCAACTCTCCGATGGAGACGGGCAGCTGGACGGCCGCGGCGTTCGCTCATCCCGCGGGCGGCTACCAGACCCGCGTGCGCGCCATCGGCTACCTCAGCGATGGCAACACCGTCGACCTGACGGAGCACGTCACGTGGAGCGTCTCGCTCCCTGACCGCGCGAGCGTCAGCAACGCACCGGAAAACCAGGGCGCAGTCCTCACCGGCGCCGCGGGCGCCGTGGAGCTGATCGCGACCGCCGACAACGACCTGAGCGACTCCATCACGCTCAACTCGGCTGCCGGAGTCCTCGACCGTCTCGAGCTCCAGCGCGGCGGCTTCGACCCCATCGTGCTCGCGCTCGGGAACTCGGCGAGTCTCACGCTGCAAGGGCGCTTTGGCGGCACGTACTACTGCGTGACGGAAGACGCGCTCTACAGCTCGGGCGAGCCGAACGTCGCCTCGGTCAGCAACGTGGACGGGCTTCACGGCGTCGTGCAGTCGCTCGCCGTCGGCACCTCGTTCGCGACGGCGAGCATTGGGCTCGTCAACGACACGATCCTCATCACGGTTGGCAACCCGACGCTGTCCTACGTTGCCGTGGTGCCGGGGGCGGTCACCATGCGCGTCGGCGCGACTTCGCAGCTTCACGCGGAGGCTCACTACAGTGACGGCACGGTGAACGACGTCACGTACAACACCGGCACCAGTTGGACGTCGAGCAACCTCGGCGTCGCCGAGGTCGGCGCCGGAGCGAAGGGGTTGGTACGGGGTAACGGGGTCGGCATCGCCACGGTCGACGCATGCCTGACGGGTGTGTGTGGCAGTGTCGGGGCCCGGGCTTCTGCGGTGACTGTGACGCCGTAGCGCTGCCTCGCACAGTTGGAAAAGGGGGGTAGTGGGCGGTCGGGTGGAGTGTTGTTCCACCCGACCGCCCATTGTTGTTTGGAGCTCTTGGACCTGCCCATAGCCGCGGGGCCGAGTCGCAAGTCTCACGCCTCGTCACCGTGCGCCGCTATTGTGCATGGGTGTTGCGTGTCTATTTTGATTGTCGCCGGCCCGTGCCGACAGGGGGAGCAAATCATGCGAATCGAAGAAGTGATGACTCGAAACGTGTTCTCGTGCGGGCCCGATGACACGGCAGCGAAGGCCGCCAAGGTCATGTGGGATCATGACTGTGGCTTCGTGCCGGTCGTCAATGAGAAGCGGATTCCAATCGGCGTGTTGACCGATCGAGACATCTGCATGGCCGCGTACACGCGCGGCAAGGCGCCGCACGAGCTGTCGGTGCGCTCGGTGATGTCGAACAGCGTGCGGATGTGCACGAAGAACGCGTCCGTCTCGAGCGTCGAGCACCTGATGGCCGAGGCTCAGGTGAGGCGTCTGCCGGTGGTGGACGACGCGGGAACGCTGATCGGCATCGTGTCTCTGAGCGACCTCGCGCGAGGCCGCGACCGCTCGGCGAAGGATCGAGTCACCGAGCACATCTTCGCCGACGTCGCCAAGACGCTGGCGGCGATCTCCAAGCCACACTCGTCGGCGAGCCTGCCCGCGGAGTGACGTTGGCCGAGCCCGGCGCGCCGAGAGGTCGTGCCGGGCTCGCGGTGGCCGGTCGTGTGGACGCGTGTTGCGCCTCGAACCACCCACACTTGCGAGAGGCCAGGGATCGTGCACGAACGTCGCGCGCGATCTCTGGCCTCTCTTTGACTACCAACGTTTGCTCGCGGACCCGTCGCTCAGTGGATCTTCACCTCGAGCGACGGAGTCTGCTTACTCGGCATCTTCGGGACGATGATGTTCAGCACGCCGTCCTTGAAAGCTGCGTCGAGCTTGCCCGAGTCGACGTCCTCCGGGAGGGTGAAGCGGCGGAGGAACTTGCCGTAGAACGACTCCATCCGATGGTAGGTCGTCCCCTTCTCTTCCTTCTCCTGCTTGCGCTCGCCCTCGATGGTCAGGACGGCGCCCTCGAGTCGGACGTGCACGTCCTCGCGCCTCACCTGCGGGAGCTCGACGTTCACGGCGTAGTGCTTGTCGGTCTCGGAGATGTTCACCGAGGGGGACCAGTCCGCCATGTAGGGAGCGACGTCGCCGCCGGTCGGCGGGGTCGGTCTGCTCATCATGCGGCCGAGGCGAGTCGACATCTCCTCGAACTCGCGGAATGGATCCCAGGTGCGGTTTTCCCAGCGTACGATGGCCATTTGCAATCCCCCGTTCGATTCAGCCGCACGAGATGCGCGACGCCAGCTGTCTGTATGCACGGTGTTTCGGAATGCAACCCACGGAGTTGGCAGTCGGCCGGGGCGCGTGCCGTGTCGAGGTGCGAAGAGCGCCACCGAGAGGCGCTCTTCTCGAGGCGCGGAGCAGTGGAGTCTGAATAGTCCTGATGGACTCCGTCGCTCGCAGCGGGGGCCGGAGACATACGGCCGCTGACGGGGGGCTAGGTAGCCATTCAGCGCGCGTCGAGGTCGGCGGTGAGGGTGAACTCGCCGCCGCGTCCCGCGGTCAGATGAGCGCCGTCCGCGAGCTGGCGAAAGACCAGGGCTACGCACGTGCTCACCTGGGCCTCATTGGGTGTCGACGGACTCGGGAATCCGACCCCGAGTCGCCCTCCCGCGCTGCCGTTGCCGAGGACGAGGAACTGAACGCTCGCGCGCGACGGGCGTCCCGGCACGCGGCATCGGTCGAAGCGGCCGAGCCTGTCGGTCGCGAGGGCGCGGATGGTGGACAGATCGAGCTCCGTGCCGGGCATCGCCCGCGGCGGAAGGAACCGGACGCCCTGGCCAAAGGGGACCTGGACGCGGACCTGCTCTGGTCGCGCTTCCGGCGCCGGCGTCAGGGCCTCTGCGTCGGCCGGGGCGACGCGGTTCGAGCTCCGCGCGCTCGCTCGCGGTGTCGGGACGGGAGGCGGTGCGGCGGTCGGCCGCACAGCAGCCGCGGGCAGTGCACCGGCGGGCAGTGCACCGGCGGGCAGTGCACCGGCGGGCAGTGCACCGGCGGGCGGTGCACCGGCGGGCAGTGCGCCCGCGTTCAGCGCGATCGCGGGCAGGGCGGGCAGCGCCACGGCCATCAACACCGGCGTCGGCGGCGCGGCGCCGACGTTCGGCAGAGCGACCGTCGGTGGCGCTGGCGGCGGGAACTGGAGCGCGAGGGCGGGCCGCGTGGACGCGCGCCCGACGCGCACGAGGATGAGCCCTGCGACGAACGCTCCCGCGGCGCCCAACATGGCGACGACGAGCAGCACACCTCCGAGGAGCAGCGGAGCGCGCTTCGGCGGAGCGCTGGCAGTTGGCGGGGGCTGGACGCTGTGGCGGACGGTGGCAGTCGGAGGCTCCGGCGTGCCGACGTAGACCGGGAGCAGGCTGACGCGCGACGGACGTCGGGTCGGCTCCTCGCTCGCGAGCGGCGACGGTCGCCGGTTCGGGGCGTGCTGGAAGGTGGCGGTCGCGGCGATCGCGGGGAGCGCGCGAGTGCTCGCCTTGGAGCTCGGAAGGGAGTCGAGCAGCGCGCGCGCGAACGAGCCCGCGTCCTGAAAACGCCTGGCCGGATCGAGCGAGAGGCCAATCGCGACGACCTCGACGAGCAGCGGCGGCAGGCGTCCGAAGGGGGACGTGACCGGGGGCGCCGGGGTGCCGCGGGTGATCAGGGCGATCCACTCGCCGATCGCCGCCTGCCCGTAGGGGCGAGTCGCCGAGAGCATCGCGAAGAGCGTGACCGCGACGGCGTAGAGGTCGGCGCGCGCGTCGGCGCGCTTGGCGTCGATGATCTGCTCAGGGGCCATGAAGTGCGGCGTGCCGAGCTGGGTGCCGGTGCGCGTCAGGCGCTGGTGCTCGTCGGCGCCGAGCAAGCGCCCGATGCCGAAGTCGAGGAGCTTCACGAGCGAGCGGGGCTCGTCGGGCGTGTCCGCGAGGAAGACGTTGGCCGGCTTCACATCGCGGTGGATGATCCCGAGCGCGTGCGCGACGGCGAGTCCGTCGAGCATCTGAATGGCGATGTCGACGGCTTGCTCCGCCGGGAGCGCGCCGCCTCGCAGCGTGTTGGCGAGCGTGTCCCCCGCGATCAGCTCGAGCGCGACGTAGACCGCGCGCTCGGTGAAGGACGCCTCGAGGACGCGGACGATGTGTGGATTGCCGGCGCGCGCCGTGACCTCCGCCTCCCTGATGAAGCGATCGATCGTGTCGCGGTCGGTGACGAGCTCAGGGTGGAGCAGCTTCAGCGCGACGGTCACGCCCGTGCGCGTGTCCTCGGCGGCGTGCACCGCGCCGAAGCCACCGGCGCCGAGGAGCTTGCCGACGCGATAGGGACCAACGAGCGAGCCCCAGTGTCCCTCGCTGATCGGACGCTTCGTGCGCGGGCAGAGCGCCTCGTTCGCGAAGTGGCTGCCTCCGCAGCCTCGGCAAGTCGCCATATCCGACATAATCTTACGGTATCACGGGTTCGCTCGAGGCGGGGGCGTGGAGGCTTGTCAGATCCGCCGCTCACCCCAGAGTGCGGCGATGAAGCCCACGGCCCCTCCGGACGCGCCCTCCATCTCAGCCGGCGCGCGTCGTCCTCGCTGGCAGCGCGTGCTGGCGTGGCTCGCGCTCGGCACGGGGTTGCTCGTGCTCGCGCTGATCGGCGTGGGCTTCGTGCTCGACGAGCCGCGCCCGCACGTCGCGCCGAGCGCGGAGGCGGACGTCGTCGCGCACGCGGTCGAGCGCGCCGTGAACGTCGCCGCGTGGGAGCGCACCGGGGCCGTCCGCTGGACGTTCGCGGGGCAGCGCTCGCACCTCTGGGATCGCGCTCGCTCGCTCGTGCGCGTGCGCTGGGGCAGCGTCGAGGTGCAGCTGCGCGGGACGTGGGGGCGCGCGTGGCGCGACGGCGTCGAGGTGCGCGGCGCCGAGCGCAACAGCCTCGTCGCGCAGGCGTGGAGCGGCTTCGTCAACGACTCGTTCTGGCTGAACCCGTGCGCGAAGCTCTTCGATCCAGGCACTCAGCGCGCGCTCATCGCGTTGCCGGGCGGTGGTCGCGGGCTGCTCGTCTCGTACGCGTCAGGCGGCGTGACGCCGGGCGACGCGTACCTCTGGGAGCTGCCGCCCGCTGGGCGCGGAGACACGCCGCGCGCCTGGAAGATGTGGGTCTCCATCATCCCCATCGGCGGCGTCGAGGCGAGCTGGGAGCACTTCGTCACGCTCGCGACGGGCGCGCGCGTCGCGACCCGACATCGCCTCGGCCCCGTGACGCTGCGGCTCGACGACGTCGCCGGCGCCGCGACGCTCGCCGAGCTCGAGCCGGGCGCCGACCCGTTCGCCAAGCTCCTCGCGCCGCGTTGAAGAGCTGCGCGATCAGGCCGGAGGCGCGTCGAGCGCGATGCGGGCGAGCTCCGCGACGTTCTTCGGCGCGTCGTGCCAAGGGCCGTCCTCGTAGCGGACCCAGCGCCACTCGCTGAATTCGTCGTTCGGCGTGACCACATCCGTCGTGACGTCCACGACGAAGACGAAGTTCAGGTGCAGCCCCTTGCTGCCCGCGATGTGCTCCTCGTAGCCGATCAGCCCGAGCGGCGCGCCGTCCACGGGCGAGGTGCGCGGAAAGACGCCCGCGAGCCCGGTCTCTTCGCGCAGCTCGCGTGCTGCGGCTTCGAGCGGCGTCTCGCCCGTCTCGAGCTCGCCGCCGGGAGGCAGCCAAGTGCCGAGTCGCTTGTGGCGAATGAGCAGCACGCGCCCGGCATGGCGCGGATAGACGGCGACTGAGAAGGCGCGGCGAAGCGTGGTCATCGCGCGCAGCTTAGCCCGCGCGCAACTCAGCGAGGCGGACGACGGCGCACGAGGCGCGACACGGGCACATCGGGCCCGCGCTTCACGCGGCGAGGGCGCGACGCGAAGCCGAGCTTCCACACGAGGTACGCCACCGCGCCGACGACGACGAGCGCCGCGCCCCAGCCTTGCGCGCTCATCCGGTGCCCCAGCCGAGCGCGGTGCCGAGCTGATACACGCCGAGCGTCGCGCCGTACGCGAGCAAGGACATGTACGTGATCATCAAGAACGGCCACTTCCACGAGCCGCTCTCACGGCGCACGACCGCGATCGTGCTCATGCACTGACAGGCGAGCACGAAGAACACCATCAGCGCGACGCCGCTGAGCGGCGTCATCAGGTGCGAGCCGTCGGCGCGGCGCGCGTCGCGGAGGTGCTGTCGCAACGAGCCGCTGTGCTCGTCCGAGCTCGCGCCGATGCCGAACACGACGCCGAGCGTCGAGACGAAGACCTCGCGCGCCGCGAACGAGCCGATCACGCCGATGCCGACGCGCCAGTCCATGCCGAGCGGCTTGATCGCCGGCTCGATCACCTTGCCGAACCGCCCCGCGGCGCTGTGCTCGAGCTGGTCTGCGGCCTCGTCGTGCGCGATGCTCGTGAGCCGCGCCTCGAGCGCGGCGCCGTGCAGCTGAGCGCGCGCCTCGACCCGCTCCGCGTCGTGCGCCGCCTCGACCTCCGGGCTCTTCGGGAACGAGAGCACCGCCCAGAGCACGATCGTCATCGCGAGGATGATCGTGCCCGCGTCGACGAGGAAGGTGCGCACGCGATCCCACGTCGCGCTGAGCAAATTGCGCAGCAGCGGCAGGCGATACGGCGGCAGCTCGAGCACGAACGTCGGGCGAGGACCGCGGAGCACCGTGCGCCGCAAGAGCGCGGCGACGCTGAGCGTCGCTAGCACGCTGAGCACGTACAGCGAGAAGAGCACGACCGCCCCGACGCTGAACACGCCGGCGATGGGCCGCTCGCCCGCGAACACCGTCGCGATGACGAGCACGTAGATCGGCAGCCGCGCGCTGCAGCTCATCAGCGGCAGCGCGAGCATCGTGACGAGGCGGTCCTTGCGGGACGAGATCGTGCGCGTCGCCATCACCGCGGGCACGGCGCAGGCGAAGCCGCTCAGCAGCGGGACGAAGGTCTTGCCGTGCAAGCCGACGAGCTTCATCACGCGGTCGATGACGAAGGCGACGCGCGCGAGGTAGCCGCTGTCCTCGAGCAGCGAGAGCAAGAAGAAGAGCAGCGCGATCTGCGGGACGAAGACGACCACGTTGCCGACGCCCGCGATCACGCCCTCGACGAGCAGATCTCGGAGCGGACCGCTCGCGAGCGCGCCTCGCACCAGCCCCTGCGCGCCGCCGACCGTGCGCTCGATCAGCTCGACGGCGGGCTCGCTCCCGCGGAACAGCGCCTCGAAGACGCCGTACATCACGACGGCGAACACGAGCAAGCCGAGGACCGGGTGCACGAGCACCGCGTCGAGCCGATCGGTCAGCGAGCGCTTGCTGCTCGGGGCGCGGCGCACGGACTCCGCGACCAGCCGATCGAGGAACGCGTAGCGCGCGCCGACGAGCGCGAGGTCGAGGTCGCGACCCGCAGCCTCCGCCGCGAGCTGGCGGGCGCGCGCCGCGTCGCGGAGAGACTTCGGCACGGCGCCGAGCTCGTCCTGGCTCTCGACGCTCAGCAGCGCCCACATCGCCCAGGCGCGCGCGCGCTGCGCGTCGACGCCCAGCGTCTGCGCGGCGACCTCGGCGACCGCGCTCACGTCGGCCTCCGCGGCGTCGTCGAGCGCGACGCGCGGCGGGCTCAGCGGCGCGCCGTCGAGCAGCGTCGTGATGGCGCTCGTGAGCGCGTCGAGCCCCTCGTTGCGCGAGGCGACGATGGGGATGACGGGCGCGCCGAGCGCCGCCCCGAGCCGCTCCGCGTCGATCGTCAGCCCGGCCGCCCGCGCCTCGTCCATCATGTTGAGCGCGACGACCGCCGGCACGCCCGTCTCGCAGACCTGCAGCGCGAGGTAGAGCCCCCGCTGCAGCGAGGTCGCGTCGAGCACCACGACGACCACCGAGGGCCGATCGCGCAAGAGCGCGTTGACCGCGATCTGCTCCTCGGGCGAGCTCGCCGAGAGGCTGTACGTGCCGGGGAGATCGACGAGCTCGAGCTCGCGCGCGCCGAGGGCCCAGCGTGACGACCGCCGCTCGACGGTCACGCCAGGGTAGTTGCCCGTGCGCGCGCGGGCGCCCGCGAGGCGGTTGAAGAGCGTCGTCTTGCCGGCGTTCGGGTTGCCGACCAGGTAGACGAGCGGCCGCTCGGGGGCCGCTGCCGCGTCGGGGTCGCTCAACGGCTGCTCCCTACGCACGCTTGGCGAGAGGCTGCGCGGCGGGTGTGTCTCCGCCGACCAGCGCTTCGCTGCCGACTCGCGCTGCGCTCGTCACGCGGCCCACGCAGATCGCGCGCGCTTCTTCGGCGCGGATCGAGAGGTGATAGCCGCGCAGGCTCAGCTCGAGCGGATCGCCGAGCGGCGCGCGGCGAATGACCTCGAGGTGCGTGCCCGGCAGCAGCCCAAGCTCGAGCAGCCGGCGCCGCACGAGGCGTCCGCAGTCGACGCTGCGGACGATCGCCGACGCGCCCACGGGCAGCGTGTCGAGCAGGCTCGTCGTCTCGGAGACCATGCCCGTAGTTGATATCCACATTCAACAAGCGCGCAAGCCGAATCTGTGAGCGAACCGGCGCATCACTTGGGTTTTCTGGGCCGACCGAGGCGCCCCGGGACGTCGATGGCGAGCTTCGTGATCGCGCGATGCAGGGTGACTCGGCTGATCCCGAGCGTGCGCGCGGCGAGCGTGCGGTTCCCCGACGCGCCGCGCAGGGCCTTCTCGACGAGGCTCCGGTCGAGCGTGCGGTGCGCGTCGGCGCGTGCCGCGGGGCGGGCGTCGCCGAGCTCGAAGTGCTCGGGTCCGAGCGCGGGCTCGTCGGCGATCGCGACCGCGCGGCGCAGCGCCTGCTCGAGCTCGCGCACGTTGCCGGGCCAGTCGTGCGCGAGGAGCGCGGCGAGCGCAGCGCGGGAGAGCGTCGCCTTGCGCATCCCGGGCTCGCGGGCGATGCGCTCGAGCGCGGCGTCGGCGATGGCGGGCAGATCCTCGCGGCGCTCGCGGAGCGCGGGGAGGCGCAGGCGGACGCCGTTCAGGCGGAAGTAGAGGTCGCGCCGAAAGCGCCCCGCCTCGACCTCGCGCTCGAGGTCGCGGTTCGTCGCGGCGAGCACGCGCACGTCGACCGGCACGGGCGCGCTCGCGCCGACGGGCACGACCTCGCGCTCTTGCAGCACGCGCAACAGGCGCGTCTGCATGCGCAGCGGCAGCTCGCCGATCTCGTCGAGCAAGAGCGTGCCGCCGCTCGCCGCGCGGAACGTGCCTTGGTGGTCGCGCACCGCGCCGGTGAACGCGCCGCGCACATGACCGAAGAGCTCGCTCTCGATCAGCGCCTCCGGCAGCGCGCCGCAGTTGAGCGCGACGAAGGGTCCCGACGCGCGGCGGCTCTTGGCGTGCACGAACCGCGCGAAGAGCTCCTTGCCGGTGCCCGACTCGCCCTCGAGCAGCACCGGCAGATCGCTCGGCGCGACGCGGCGCGCGACGTCG
>CAIUAC010000215.1 GCA_903896985.1 uncultured Sandaracinus sp. | reverse complement strand
GGCAAGCGAATCTCGAAGCGAGTGCCGCCTCCGGGGTTCGACTGCACGCTGACCGTGCCCTTGAGCCGCGAGATGGTCTCCCGCACTACGTCCATCCCGACGCCCCGCCCAGAGACGTCCGAGACCGTCTTTGCCGTCGAGAAACCTGGGCGAAAGATCAGATCGAAGATCTGCGTGTCCTCGAGGTGCGCGGCTTGCTCGGGCGTGACGAGCCCTTGCTCGATAGCCTTCTCGCGGACCCTCGCGGTGTTGATGCCCGCGCCGTCGTCCTCGATGGTGACGACGATCTGATTGCCCCGATGCTTCGCGCCGAAGCGCAGCACGCCCTCGGCGTTCTTCCCTTTTTGGACGCGGTCTGCGGGCGCCTCCACGCCGTGATCCACGGCGTTGCGGACGAGGTGCATGAACGGATCGTCGAGCTGCTCGACGAGCACCTTGTCGAGCTCCGTCTCGCCGCCGACGAGCTCGAGGCGCACCTGCTTGCCGAGCGAGCGCGCGACCTCGCGCACGGTGCGGTGATACTTCTGCCAGGCGCGTCCGATCGGCACCATGCGCAGCTTCATCACCTGATCGCGCAGCTCGCCGCTGACGAAGTCGAGCTGCTGGCTCGCGCCGTCGATCTCCTGCGTGAGCTGATCGAACGCGCGCTGCACGCGCGAGAGCTCGGTGCCGAGGTCCTGCGAGCGGATGCCGCCGCGCAGCGCGCTCGACGCCTTCGCGCGCATCGCAGCGCTCGCGTGCTTGCGCTGCACATCGAGCTCGCGCCCGAGCGAGCCGAGCCCCTCGACGCTGCCTCCGAGGCGCCCCTTCGCGAGCACGAGCTCGCCGACGAGGTTCATCAGCAGGTCGAGCTTGTCGAAGTCGATGCGCAGCGTCTGCTTCGCGGCGTCCTGCGCGGCGACCGCAGCGGCCTTGGCCGACGGGCCCGGCGCTGCGTCCGCGTCGTGCGCCGCAGACGACGACGCGGACGGCGTCTGCGCGGGCGCGGAGCGAGTCGGCGCCGAGGGCGCGTCGGGCGCGTCGCGGCCGAGCAAGCGCGCGATGATCGCCTCGACCTCGACGTCGATCGGCGCACGCGCGGCGGCGCGCTGCACGATGGCGCCGAGCACGTCGACGGCCGCGAGCAGCGAGTCGATCAGCGGGCGATCGATGGCGCGCTTGCCGTCGCGCACGTTGCCGACGATGTCCTCGGCGGCGTGCGCGACGCGCGTCATGCGGCGCAGACCGACGAACGCGCTCGAGCCCTTGAGCGTGTGCAGATCCCGAAAGAGGGCGCGCAGCAGCTCGGGATCCTCGGCCGCGCGCTCGAGCTCCACGAGCTTCTCGGCGAGGCCTTCGAGGCGTTCCTGACACTCCTCGAGGAACGGGTCGATCATGTCCTCGTCGACCTGCGGAACCCACCGCGTGTCGTCGTCGGCGGCGCTCGCGCTGCGGATCGGTGCGGACAGCTGCGCGGCGCGCATCGCGGGCGGCGGCGCCGCGCGGCGCGGGGCAGAGCCGAGCAGCGCGATGGCGGCGTCGATGCGCCGACCATCGATCTGCGCGCCCGAGCGGTCGGGCAGCGAGAGCATCGCGTAGGCCTCGAGCAGCGCCTGCACGAGGTCCATTGCGCCCGGCGCCACCTCGCCCCGCGCCCCCTCGAGCGCGACGCGCAGCGCGGTCGCCCCGCGCGCGATCTCCTGCACGCCGACGACCAGCGCATCGAGCTCGAGGGCGGTCGCCGCCTCGAGCGCGGCGGGCAGATCGGGCGGAGTGCTCAGCGTGTCCCGCAGCGCAGAGCTGAGCGTCTCGCCCTCGGAGAGGAACAGCGACCACCCGGCATCGGGGCCGTTCAGCGAGCTCATGGGTTCTCTCCCTCGCCGCGCACGAGCACGGCAGGCGGCACGATGCCGTGTCGCCTCAGAAAACGCTCGGTTCCCGGGGTGCTCGTGTGCACGCGCAGCACGCGCCCATCGGACGCGAGCGTCGCCGCGGCGCGCGCGAGCAAGCGCGCGACGGCCTCGTCGGCGAAGCGTAGCCCGCGCAGATCGAGCACCGCGTCGCCCTTCGACGCCAGGATCTCGGCGAGGGCCGCGAGCGTCGTCGCGCAGCCGTCGTTGCCGGCAAGCTCGCCTGCGAGGAGCGCGCGTGCCGGCGCGGGCGCGCTCGGCATCGCGGCCGCGGGCGGG
>CAIUAC010000214.1 GCA_903896985.1 uncultured Sandaracinus sp. | reverse complement strand
GGCGCGCATCGACGCCGACAAGGCCGAGTGGCGCCGCGTGCACGTCGAGGGTACCCCGACGATGTACATCAACGGACGCCGCTTCACCGAGTCGCCGACGCAGCTCTCGAACTATCTCCGCGAAGAGCTCGATCGTTGAGCGCGTCGCGGCGCCTCGCGGCTGAATCGTCGGGCGCGCGCGCCGTCGAAGAGCCCGTGCGCCGCTCCGATCGTCTGCTCCTGCGTTCGGCGCTCCTGCCGCTCTTCCTGCTGACGCTCGTCGGCACGGCGGCGGCGGTCGACGTTGGCGCGCCCGCCCCGGAGCTCGGGATCAACGACCTCCGCGGGCAGCCGCTGCGCCTCGCGTCGCTCCGCGGGAAGGTCGTGCTGCTCGATTTCTGGGCGACTTGGTGCGGCCCGTGTCGGCGGGAGCTTCCGGTGTTGCAGCGGCTGCATCAGCTATACGCGGCGCAGGGGCTCGCGGTCGTCGCCGTGAGCGTCGACGACGATCTCTCCGATGTGCAGGGCTTCCTCGCGCGCAGCCCGCTCGGCTTCCGCGTCGCGCACGACCCGCGGCAGGTCGTGCTCGGGCGCTACGGTGGGAGGTCCATGCCTTCGTCGTACCTCATCGACCGGCACGGCCTCGTGCGCCGCTTCCATGGCGGCTTCCGCGACGGCGACGCGGCGACGTTCGAGCGTGAAGTGCAGGCGCTGCTGCGCGAGCCCTAGGCCAGGCTGCGCGCGACGCCGGGGCTTGCATCGCGCGCGTTCGCGCTGCCACCGACGACCTAGGGGCGCGCCTTCGCGAAGGCGACGAGGCGCGTCGCGAGCGGCTCCACGATCTCGCTGCCTCGGAGCCCGCTGAGCCACTCCGCCGGGACCGACCGGAGCCCGCCGCGCACGCCCGCGAGCCCGCCCGCGATGGCGGCGGTCGTGTCGGTGTCGTCCCCGAGGCGGACGGCGGCGACGACGACGCTGCGGTAGTCCGAGTGCGCTTCGAGGACCATGCGCGCGCTCTGAAACGAGTCGACGACGTAGCCGCTGCCGCGCCCCTCGGGGGCTTCCTCGGGGCGGAGGTGATACTCGAGCGCGACGTCCTCGGCGCTGTCGGCTTCGACGTTCGCGCGCAGCGTCGCGACCGCCGACGTGAACGCGTCGGGGACGCCGTCGAGCAGTCGCCGGGCCCACAGGCAATAGAGCGCGCAGCAGACCCGGGCGCGCGCGTGACCGTGCGTCGGGCGTGAGCTGCGGTAGGCGGCGTCGATCAGCGCCGCGTCGTCGCCACGGAACGCGAGCGCGAGGGGCAGCACGCGCATCAGCGAGCCGTTGCCGTTTTGCCGCTCACCCGACGGGCCCGCCTCGAGCGGCGGCGCGCCAGCGCGCAGCGCCTCGATCGCGAAGCTCGTCTGCACGCCGACGTCGAAGACCAGCCGATCGACCGCGCAGTAGCCGGCGTCGTGCCAGTTGACGAGCCTCCGCGCGAAGTCGACGTCGTCGAGCGCGCCGTCGTGATCGAGCAGCGAGGCGAGCAGCGCGAGCGCCTGCGCGCCGTCGTCCGACCAGGTGCCGGGTGGGACCCCCTCGTGCGCGCGGCGGAACGTCGCCGGCGGCCGAAGCTCGATCACCGCGGGCAGATCCTCGGCATCGTGAAACTCGTAAGGAACGCCGAGCGCGTCCCCGACGAGCAGCCCGTACAGCCCACCCAGCAAGCGCTCTTCCCGCGTCGGCACCACCATGG
>CAIUAC010000213.1 GCA_903896985.1 uncultured Sandaracinus sp. | reverse complement strand
CGGGGTGGGGTGGACGGCCTGCGGAACGGCGGTCGGGCGGCGGGGTTTGGGGTGGACGGCCTGCGGAACGGCGGTCGGGCGGCGGGGAGCGGCGTGGACGGTCGGGGGACGGGGAGCCGGCGGCGAGGTTCCGGGTGGACGGCCTACCGGACGGCGGGCGGGCGGCGGGGTTCGGGGGAACTGGGCGGGCGAGCGCGGGCTCGCCGCGCGATCGACGAGAACGTCTTGGGGGACGTCGATCGGGCGGCGAGGTTCGCGAAAACCGGCTGAATTTGGCGGGGCGGGCTAGGGCTGCGCGCTGGGCTGCGCGGTGGGCTGCGCGGTGGGCTGCGGGGCGGGGGCGGCGGCGGGCTTCGGCTTGCGGGGCCTCTTCGCCACGGTGATCGACTCGGGGGACGCGGTCAGCGCGTCGTACGCGCCCTCGTCGTCGAGGAGGGAGGCCTTGGCGAGGACGCGCAGGCGCGTCAGCGACTTCTGCCAGGGGACGAGGTGCGCGTCGCGCGCGGCGATCGACTTCTGCCAGGCCTTCTGCGGGGCGTCGTAGGCGGTGAGCTTCGCCTCGACCGCGGCGGCGGCGCGCTCGACCGCGACGCACGCCGCGAGCACGTCCGCGGGGGGCTTCGCCTTGCGAACGTTGCGCGTGAGCTTGCCGCACTCGGCGACCTCCTTCGCGTAGCCGAGGCCGCAGAGGCTCGTGACGCTGTGCGAGGTGAACGCGCCGAACGGCTTGGTGCGCTTCGTCAGGCCGACGCCGATCAGATTGTCGGCGAGCCGGCCGACCGCGAGATCGAGCGCCTCGTCGGCCGCGCCGACGGCGTCGAGCGCCGCGCGTCGCGCCCGCTCCTTGGTCGCCGCCGCCTCGTGCGCGGCGGCGTACTTCGCGTGCACCGACGAGAACTCCCGCGCGGCGGCCTTGGCCCGCGCGTCGAGCTTCACCTCGCCGAGCCTCCCTACGATCGCATCCCCAAACGCCTTCTCTGGTGTCGTCATCAAACGGGTTTCCTTTCCTGCCAGTGGCGCGGCGACGCTAGCAAACGCGCGCGAGCGTAGGCAATGCCTCTGAGCGATCTACGAGCCGCCTCGGAGCGGCGAGGCGGGCGCCGACGACGTCAGCCCATGGACGAGGCGCCGCGTGGTCCGGTAGAGTCACGGCCGAGGCGAGCGCATCCGCTCGCGGTGGAGGAGCGGAACATGAAGCGGCTTGGCTTGTGGATCTCGTGCGGCGCACTCGCGCTCGCTGGTTTCGGCTGCAGCTCGTCCAAGACCGTCGCCAGCGACGATATGGGCGGCATCACCTTCGACGGCGGGCCGGATCTCGGCGGGCCGATCGACGCGTCGCCGCCGCGCGACATGCACGTCCCCTCGTGCGGCGACGGCGTGCTCGACCCGATGGAGGTCTGCGACGACGGCAACACCGTCGACACGGACGCGTGCACGAATATGTGCGTGCGTAACCCGACGATGCCGTACTGCGGCGACGGGCGCACCGACGCGCCTGAGCAGTGCGACGACGGCGAGAACTTCTCGGGCGACGGCTGCAGCGCGGACTGCCACATCGAGGAGTGCGGCAACGGCGTGCGCGACGTCGGCGAGCGCTGCGACGGGACGCCGGGCTGCGGCTGCGCGGCGGGCGCGACCTCCTGTGTGCCCGCGGACTGCAACGTGATCACGGCGTGCGGCAACGGCACGCTCAACGACGGCGAGCAGTGCGATCCTTCGCCGGCGATGTCGCCGCCCGGCTCGTGGGACGCCGACGGCTGTCAGTCGGATTGCTACACGCAGCAGTCGCTGATCGTGAACACGCTGAGCATCGACCGCACGATGGGCTGCGACTACTCGGGCGACGGCGTGCCGGACAACTCCTTCGGCGCGGCGTTCGGCTCGGCGCTCGGGCTCCTCAACGGGCAGCTCGATGACGCGATCACGAACGGGCAGCTCATCCTGCTGCTGTCGATGATCGGGCTCGACGACCCGGCGAGCGACTCGAGCCTGCGGGTCGGCTGGATCACCGGCACCGACACCGACATGATCGCGACGAACAACTTCTCGGGCTCCGCCAACCTCTACGCGGACGCGGCGGCCGTCGACGCGCTGACCGGCGACCCGGTCACGTCATTCGGGTCATCGATCGTCAGCGGTCGCATCTCGGGCGGCCCCGAGGACGTCACGCTGCCGATCGCCGGGCTCTTCCCGCTCGACCTCCGCCGCGCGCGCCTCAACGGCGTCGTCACGGCGGCCGCGGGCGACGTCACGGGCATCACGACGGGCCTGCTCTGCGGCGCGGTCCCGGT
>CAIUAC010000212.1 GCA_903896985.1 uncultured Sandaracinus sp. | reverse complement strand
GCGTTGGCTCGACGCAGCCAGCTGAGCGCGTCGTCGAGCTGCTCCGCGCGCGCCAGCGAGCACGCGACGTTGAAGGCGTCGCGCCCGGACTGCGTGCGGGCGAAGAGGCGCTCGCCGAGCTTGGCTGAGGCGCGATATCCGGACTCGCCGTGTGCCTCGGAGACGAGGGCCGCGTAGACGTCGTCGGTGAGCAAGCCGTCGATCCGCGGCTCGCTCATCGCCTCGAACAGGCGGTCCCACTCGTGCGCGCGCAGCAGCGCCTCACAGAGCCGCGCCGCGACCTCCGCGCCCGGGCGGCGCGAAAACTCGCGCGCGAACGCGGCGACGGCGTTCTCGAAGTGCCCGTTCTCGAAGTCGACGATGCCGCTCAAGAGCGGATCGACCTCCGCGCCCTCGGGGTACGCGCCGAGCAGCTCCGCGGCGCGCGCGTAGTCCTGCGTCGCGACCGCCGTCCACGCGAGCAGCTCGATCGCCTGGAGCTGCACGGCGCTCGTCTTGGCCTCGCTGCGCACGCCCTCCGCGAGTACACGCGCGGTGGGGAAGTCCCGCGCGTCGAGCGCAGCGCGCGCCTGCGCGAGGCGAGCAGTGAGCGCGCTCTCTGCGCCGGCTGCGCCCTGCCCGCGCAGGCCCATCACCGCTTGAAACACGAAGTACGCGGCCATCGCCGCGCCGAACGTCGCGTGCGCGTAGAGCGCGAGCAGGCAGACGACGCCGCCTATTCCGACCGTCACGCGCAGCGCCCAGGTGCGCCCGTTGCCCGGGCTCACGAGGTCGAAGAGCGACGCCATCACCTGCCCGCCGTCGAGCGGATAGACGGGGATCAGGTTGAGCAAACCCCAGCCTGCGTTCACCCAGAGCACGGACGCGACGAGGTACTCGGCGTGCGTGGCGCGCGACCAGATCCCGTCGAACGACATCCCGGACCCCAGCGCGATGCCGAGCGTCCCGAGGCCGAACGCGATGCCCGCGAGCGGCCCAGCGAGCGACACGGCGAGGCGCTTCCACGGGCTCGGCGCGGTGCCCTTCGTCATCGACCACGCGGTCAGCCCGCCCATCCCGTAGAGCTCGATCGACGGCGAGAAGCCGAACGCGCGGACGACGACGGCGTGCCCGAGCTCGTGCAGGAGCACGCCGCTGAAGACGACGCCCACCCACATCGCGAGACGCTCCGGATGCCCGAGTTCCGAGAATTGCAGGAAGAGCGTCAGAAACCAGAAGCTCGGCGTGACGACGACCGGAATGCCGAAGAGCCGAAACCGCAGAGCGCCCATCGCGTACCGTAGCAGCCCGCGCCCGCGTAGCTGCCGCAGCCCCAAAGTGACGGACCGCACGGCGGACACCGCGACGAAGCGGCGCGGTCCAGTACCCTCGGCCGCCTATGACGACGACCGCCCTCTCCTTCGAAACGCACCCGAGCCGCTATCGCCACTGGAAGCTGTCGGTGGACGGCGAGCTCGCCACGCTGACGATGGACGTCGATCCGCAAGGCGGGCTCAAGCCCGGCTACGAGCTGAAGCTCAATTCGTACGACCTCGGCGTGGACATCGAGCTCGCGGACGCCGTGCAGCGCCTGCGCTTCGAGCACCCCGGCGTGCGCTGCGTGATCGTCGAGAGCGCGAACGAGCGCGTGTTCTGCGCGGGCGCGAACATCCCGATGCTCGGCGGCTCGACGCACGCGTGGAAGGTCAACTTCTGCAAGTTCACCAACGAGACGCGCCTCTCGATCGAGGACGCGTCGCGGCACAGCGGGCAGAAGTACCTCGCGGCGGTCGCGGGTCCGTGCGCGGGCGGCGGCTACGAGCTCGCGCTCGCGTGCGACGAGATCATCCTCGTCGACGACGGGGCGAGCACGGTGAGCCTGCCGGAGGTGCCGCTCCTCGGCGTGCTCCCGGGCACCGGCGGGCTCACGCGCCTCGTCGACAAGCGCAAGGTGCGCCGCGACCGCGCGGACGTGTTCTGCACGACGAGCGAGGGAGTGCGCGGCAAGCGCGCCGTCGAGTGGAGGCTCGTCGACGCGGTCGCGCCGAAGAGCAAGTTCGCCGAGGCGAAGCGGGCCCGCGCGCTCGCGCTCGCGGCGCAGTCGGCGAGCAAGGCGAAGGGGCCGGGCGTGACGCTCGAGCCGCTCTCGCCGACGTTCGACGGCGACGTCGTCCGCTATCAGTACGTCACGTTCTCGGTCGACGCGGAGAAGCGCCGCGCGAACGTCACCGTGCAAGGGCCGAAGGGCGCGCAGCCTCAGACGGCCGACGAGATCCAGGCGGCGGGCTCCGCGCAGTGGTCGCTGCGGGCGTTCCGCGAGCTCGACGACGCGCTGCTGCGCCTCCGCGCGCTGCACCTGACCATCGGCCTCGTCGTGCTCGAGACGCGCGGCGATCTCGAGGCGGTGCGCAGCGTGGACGAGGCGCTCTACGCCGCCCGCGAGCACTGGCTCGCGAGCGAGATCATCGCGTTTCAGGCGCGCGTGCTCCGCCGGCTCGATCTGACCTCGCGCTCGATCTTCGCGCTCGTCGACGAGGGCTCGTGCTTCGCCGGCGCGCTCTTCGAGGCGGCGCTCGCGGCCGACCGCATCTACATGCTCGCCGACGACGCCGGCAAGGTCGCCGTGCGCACCTCCGCGCTCAACGGCGGCGCGCTGCCGATGACGCACGGCCTCACGCGCCTCGAGACGCGCTTCCTCGGCGACGCGGCGCAGGTCGCGCGCGTGCTCGCGACCGAAGGCGCCATCGCGACGACCGACGCGGACGAGCTCGGCCTCGTCACGGTCGCGCCGGACTCGATCGACTGGGAGGACGACGTGCGCATCGCCCTCGAGGAGCGCGCGAGCATGTCGCCCGACGCGCTCTCCGGCATGGAGGCGAGCCTGCGCTTCGCGGGCCCGGAGACCGGAGACAGCAAGATCTTCGCGCGCCTCTCGGCCTGGCAGAACTGGATCTTCCAGCGGCCGAACGCCGTCGGTCCGCAGGGCGCGCTGACGAAGTACGGGCAGCCCGACCGCCCCGTCTTCGACTGGACGCGCTGCTGAGCGCTCCCGCGCACTGGTGAGAACCGTCACTCCGCCGCCTCGTGGAGCGCCTCTTCGTGAGCGCGCACACGAGGCGATTTGGCTCGTGGCCCCTACAGTTTGACCTCCAACCATTTCGCCGCGCTCCCACCGCGCGGCTCGAAGGCTCCACGTCCATGTCGCTGACTGACTCCATCCCGAACAACGTCGACCTCGCCTCCGATCCGAAGCTCCTGCGCGCGCTCGAGAAGTGGCAGCCGAGCTTTCTGCAGTGGTGGCGGGACATGGGGCCCGACGGCTTTCAGGAGGATCTCATCTGGCTGCGCACCGCCGTCAGCGTCGATCCGGACGGCTGGGCGCACTACGACTACGTGAAGATGCCCGACTATCGCTGGGGCATCTTCCTCACGCCGCAGAAGGGCGGCGGCATGATCAAGTTCGGCGATCAGCAGGGCAAGCCGACCTGGGATCAGGTGCCCGGCGAGCTGCGCGGCATCCTGCGCCGCATCATCGTCACGCAGGCGGACACGGAGCCGGCGAGCGTCGAGCAGCAGCGGATGCTCGGAAAGACCGCGCCGTCCCTCTACGATATGCGCGCGCTCTTTCAGGTGAACGTCGAAGAGGGTCGGCACCTCTGGGCGATGGTGCACTTGCTCCATCAGTACTTCGGCAAGGACGGGCGCGAAGAGGCGGAGGGGCTGCTCGAGCGGCGCTCAGGCGACAAGGACAAGCCGCGCATCCTCAGCACCTTCAACGAGAAGACCGAGGAGTGGCTCTCGTTCTTCATGTTCACGATGTTCACCGATCGTGACGGCAAGTATCAGCTCGCCTCCCTCGCGGAGTCGGGCTTCGATCCGCTCGCGCGAGCGACGCAGTTCATGCTCACCGAAGAGGCGTTCCATCTCTTCACGGGCGAGACGGGCGTCGACCGCGTCGTCAAGCGCTCCTGCGAGCTGACCAAGCAGGACCCGAACGGCGACGCGCGCGCGCAGGGCGGCATCGATCTGCCGACGATCCAGAAGTGGATCAACTTCTGGTTCTCGAGCGCGGTGGAGCTCTTCGGCGGCGAGATCTCGTCGAACGCCGCGGACTACTTCGCGACGGGCCTCAAGGGCCGCTACAAGGAAGACAAGTACGCGGACCACCGCGCGCTCGAGGGCGTGTACTCGGTCGACGTGCTCGAGAACGGGAAGCTCGCCAAGCGCGAGGTCGCGCTGCGCAACGCGCTCAACGAGGTGCTCCGCGACGAGTACGTCGACGACTGCGAGCGCGCGGTACGCAAGTGGAACAAGACGATCGAGGCGGCGGGCCTCGAGTACCGCCTCGCGCTCCCGAGCCGGCGCTTCAACCGCTCGATGGGGATGTACGCGGGCCTGCACTTCGCGCTGACCGGCGAGCCGATCACGGCGGAGGAGTTCGAGGGCAAGCGCAGCGAGTGGCTGCCGACGCCGGAGGACCGCGCGTTCGTGAAGTCGCTGATGGTGCCCGTCACCGAGCCGGGCAAATTCGCGAACTGGATCTCGCCGCCCGCGCAGGGCGTCAAGGGCACGCCGATCGAGTTCGAGTACGTGAAGTTCCACGGCGCAGGCGGCGACGCGGAGTGAGCCCGAGCGAGCGAGACGAGCGCGTTTGTTTGCCTGTCGCCAGCGCGGCGCCTGCCGCCCGCGCGGCGCGCTGATACGCTGCGCCTCGCATGACGACTGACGCGCTCGCTC
>CAIUAC010000211.1 GCA_903896985.1 uncultured Sandaracinus sp. | reverse complement strand
GGCGCTCAGAGATTCGGGCTGCGGTCGCCCAGGAATGCGCGCCGCGGTCGCTCAGGTGCCGCAGGTGCCGAGGCCGTTACACCGTCCGGGCGCCGTCCCGAAGGGAAGCATGCACGGCGCGCCCAGCGGTGCGTTGTGCACGACGCAGCCGCCCGTCGTCGGCTCGCAGACGTCCGCCGTGCACGGGTTGCCGTCGGTCTCGATGCAGGCGATCGCGCCGTAGACGCAGCCGCCGCCCATACACCGCCCCCAGTTGCACAGGCTCGGGTCCGGGTCGCAGCTCGTTCCGTCGGGGGCCGGTTCGCTCACGCAGCCGCGGACGGGGTCGCAGAGGTCAACCGTGCAGGGATTGAGGTCGTCCATGCACGCGATGAAGGTGTCGCTGATGCACGCGCCCGCCGCGCAGTAGTCGCCGAGCGAGCAAGCGTTGCCGTCGTTGCAGCCACCGATGTGCGGGGGGTGCTCACATATGCCAGCGGGGCGCAGGCAGCGATCGTCGGTGCAGGAGTTCGCGTCGTTGCAGTCACCGTCGCCGCCGCACGCGACCAGCCCCGCGTCGGGAGGAGGCACTGCCCCGTCGAGCGTGGTGACGCCGGCATCCGTGTACACGACCCCACCGTCCAAGCGGACGGCTCCGCCATCGGTCTCCAGGAGCCCCTCGTCGAGCGCGACGAGGCCGCCGTCCACCGGCGTCACGTCCGCGTCGATCTCCATGATCCCTTCGTCGAAGGCTGCGACGCCCTCGTCGAACGCGATGTCCCCCGCGTCGCGCCCGCCGAGATCGCTCGTCGACGCATCGACGTGCTTCGGGTCCGGCGGATCCACGTCGAGCACGAGCCCGCAGCCCGTCGTCGTCAACGCCACACAACACAGCAACCAGCGGACCCAGCGAGAACTACGCGTCATGCCGCCAGCATCGCCGAGCGACGCACGCGCACGCAAGCGCGCTCCCGTGACTCAGCGCTTCTTCATGCGCGAGAGCTCGTCGTAGAGGTACACCGCCGCGCGGGTGCCCTTGCGCCAGTCGTCGAGGTTGAGCGACTCGTTCTCGCCGTGCGCGTTGCAGATGGGATCTTCGACGCCCATCAGCAGCGCGGGCGCTCCGCCGAGGTGCGTCGCGAACGGCTCGACGAACGGGATCGAGCCGCCGCAGCCGATGTGCACGGCGCCGCGCCCATAGCCCTTCTCGAGCGCGCGCTCCGCGAGCGCGAACGCCTCGTGCGCGGGCTCCGTCACCCACCACTTCGCGGCGCTCTCGCGCGTCACCGTCACCTCGAGCCCCCACGGGACGCGCGACTCGAAGTGCGCGACGAGCGCGTCCTGAAGCTGCTCCGGATCCTGGTCCGCGACGATGCGCAGGCTGATCCGGCAGCGCGCGCTCTCGATCAGCTGATTGCTCGAGCCCGCGATCGGCCGCCCTTCGAGCGCGATCACGGTGACCGCGGGCTGGTGCCAGATGCGCCCGAACACAGGCATATCCGGGTCGCCGGTCAGCTGCGCGCCCGGCACGATGCCCACCTCGGCGCGGAACGTCTGGTCGTCGTACGGCAGCTTCTCGAGCGCCGCGCGCTCGGTCGCGGAGAGCGCGCGCACCCCCTGCTGCAGGAGCGCCGACGGCCGCCCGCGCTCGTCGGTCAGCTCCGCGATCGCGCGGCAGAGCGCCATCACCGGATCCGGCACCGGGCCGCCGAACATCCCGCTGTGGATCGGATGATCGAGCCCGCGCACCTCGACCTGCACGCCGACGAGCCCACGCAGAGAGACGGTCAGGGACGGCAGCCCCGCCTCGTGGTTCGCCGTGTCCGTCAGGACGATCACATCGCCCTGCAGCTTCTCGGCGTACTTCGTCAGGAACGCGTCGAGGCTCTGCGAGCCGACCTCCTCCTCGCCCTCGACGATGAACTTCACGTTCACCGGCAGGCTCCCTGCGCTCTTCAGGTACGACGCCACCGCGGCGACGTGCACCATCACGCCCGCCTTGTCGTCCACCGCGCCGCGCCCGTAGAGGCGCCCGTCGCGCACCGACGGCTCGAACGCGGGCGTGATCCACTTCTCCGCGCGCCCAGGCGGCATCACGTCGTGATGCCCATAGAGCAGCAGCGTCGGCGCGCCCTCCGCGTGCAGCCAGTCGCCGTAGACGTACGGATGCCCGCCGGGGAAGTCGATGATCTCGCAGTGCTCGAGGCCCGCGGCTTCCATCACGGCGAGGAGCGCCTCGGCGCTGCGCACGAGCGGCTCGCTCGGCGGCGGCACGGCGCTGACGCCCGGCACACGGACGAGGTCCATGAGCTGCGCGAGATACGCATCCCAGTGCGTCTCCAGATGGGTGATGGCGCGGTCGACGGGGGCGGACATGGCGGCGACGTATAGCAGGTCGGCGCGCGCCTCGGCCACGTCTCCGGCTGCGCTCTCACACGCCGGCAATGCGCCGCGCGGTCGACGAAAAGCGGCTCTGTACGGGGCAGGGCCTCCCGTGTTGCAATGCGCGCCGCCCGCCGACTTGTGATGTAAGCCTCTGTAGGATAGATTGTCCTCCCCCCTC
>CAIUAC010000210.1 GCA_903896985.1 uncultured Sandaracinus sp. | reverse complement strand
CGTCGGGATCGTCAAGGCCAACCCCGAGGTCGCCAAGCTCGCGCTGCGACTCCGCTCCATCGGGCAGAAGGTCAACGAGCTCGTCGGCGGGCGTGGGACGCACCCGGTCACCTCCGTCGCCGGCGGCATCACCTACAGAGTCGACCGCGACGAGGTCGCGCGCCTCGCGGCTTGGTTCGAGGAGGGCTTGACGCTGATGGCGACGCTCGCCCTCGTGGTGAAGCGCGCGCTGATGGCCACCGCGGAGAAGCATCCCGCGATGATCGCCGACTGGGTCCTGCCATCGTGGGGAATGGGGACCATCAAGAACGGTCACGTCTCGATGCTCGAGGGCAAGCTCGCGGTCATCGACGAGCAGGGCACGCGCCGACTCACGTTTCCGACTCAGGACTACGATCGTCATCTGTCGGAGTCGGTGCTGGACTGGTCCTACATGAAGCCCGTGCGAGTCCGCGAGAGCCTCGAGGCGGACGCGGCGCTGCACGACTATCGCGTCGGTCCGCTCGCGCGCATCAACGTCGCCCGCCGCTACGGCACCGAGTGGGCAGATCGTGAGTACGCCGCCTTCGCGGCCCTCGCCGGGGCGCCGTGTCACACGACCGTGTTCCAAGCTTACGCGCGCCTGCTCGAGGCGATCTGGGCGCTCGAGCGGGGCGCAGAGATCCTGCGGGAGGAGGCGATCTACGGCCCGACGCGCGTCCCGGTGAAGTACGCCGGAGGCCGCGGAGTCGGGCACGTCGAGGCGCCTCGAGGCACGCTGATTCACGACTACGAGATCGACGACGTCGGCATCGTGCGAGCGGCCAACCTGATCGTGGCGACCCAGCAGAACTACGCGCTGATCAACCGCTCGATCGAACAAGCCGCCGTCTCGCACGTCGTCGGACACTCGAGCGACGAGGCGCTGCTCAATGCGGTGGAGTTCAGCATCCGGTGCTACGACCCGTGCCTCTCGTGCGCGACGCACGCCCTCGGCATGATGCCGTTGGAGGTGACCATCCGGCGGGCCGGGAGGCTCGTGCGCGCCGTCCGGAGGGCGACGTGACCGCCGTGGAGATTCACGTTCACGAGCGAGCCTGTCGTGGCTGCGAGATGTGCGTCGACGTCTGTCCGACCCGGGTGTTCGGCTTCGACGAGGCGCGCTGCGTCTGCACCGTCGACCATGCCGAGGACTGCATCGCCTGCCTGTCCTGCGCGTACGTCTGCCCCTCTCACGCGATCGCGCACACTGGGCATCACGTCGTCAAAGACTTCCACCGCGACCTCGAGTTCTGCAAACGCATCGGGAGGTTTCTGTGACCATCGGAGCGCCGCTCGATTTGACCGCCGAGGACCACTCGCACGCGATGGCGGAGGTCGCCTTCCTGGTCGATGCGTTCGCCCACACGATCGACAACGTCATGGGCGGCACCACCGGGCCCGTCGGTCGAATCGCCGGGCGCGACATGGCGAAGAAGCTCCCTATTCACCTGGTCGAGCCCTCGCTGCCGGAGACCCTCGAGGTCCTCAGCGCGCGCATGAGAGCGGGCTTCGACTTCACCGTCACGTCGGTGGAGGGCCAGCGAGCGGACTCGACGGTGAGCGCGTGCTTCGTGCGCGACCTCTGCGCGCAGTCGGGGAAGCCGCCCGGAGGGGCCGTCTGCAAGCTCTATCATGCGTACTTCGACGGAATCGTCGATGAGCTCATGCATCGACCCGTGAAGTCGGAGCTCGTGTCCGTGGGAGAGAGCTGCCGCGTAAGGACTGTGGCTCAGTAGATGGCGCTCATCGTGTGCATCGGCAACGAGCTCGTCGCGGACGACGCCGTCGGCTTCGAGGTCCACGCGCGGCTGGCGCAGCGAATCTCACCCGAGGTGAGGCTCAGCTACTGCGGTGTCGGGGGTCTCGTCTTGCTCGATCTCCTCGACGGCACCGAGACCGCGATGATCGTCGTCGATGCGGTGTCGCTCGGGGCGCCGGTGGGAACGGTGCACCGAATGATGCTCGACGAGCTACCTGTGAACAGCGCCAATCCCATCTCCGCGCACGGGATCGGACTGAGGGAGACGATGGAGATCGGAGCAGCGCTCTATCCCGAGAGAATGCCGCAGTTCGTCGCGCTGGTGGGCGTCGAGGGCCGGTGTTTCGACCTGCCGCGCGAGCACATGAGCCCAGAGGTCTCGGCCGCGACCGAGGTTGCGGTGGACGCCGTGCTCGCGCTGCTGCGACGCGAGGCGGTCGGCGGCGCGCTGCGCAGGACGGGGGCCGCGTGAGAGTCCAGCCCACGAAGCCGAACGTCTACGACGCGGTCCGTACGGTCGCGGAGGCGATGATCGCGGGGAGGCTCGACGTGCGAGGCGACCCCTCGGGGCTCTCGCGGCGCGACGCGGAGCTCCTCACGCTCGTCGACCGAATGGTGGAGAGTCTGATCGCCCCGATGCGGCTCGCGTCGGGAGCGCTCGACGAGATCTCGCATGGGCGCATTCCGCCGTTCGTGATCGACGAGCACGAGGGAGAATACGGGCGGATCAAGGGGAGTATCAACTCGCTACTCGCGGTGCTCTACGGGATGCACCGCGAGACCCTCAACCTCACCGACAGCGTTCGAGAGGGGCGGCTCCGAACGCGCGGCAACGACTGGGACTACGAGGGGATCTGGCGCGACCTCATCGCGGGCATGAACCGGACGCTCGACGCGGTCGTGGACCCGCTCCACGAGGCGAGCGCGGTGCTCGGCAAGCTCGCGGCGTACGACCTCGGCGCTCGAATGCACGGCAGATACCGCGGAGAGCACGCGGTGATCCGAGACGCGATGAACGCGACGGCAGAGACGCTGCACGGCGCGATCGCGCAGGTGAGCGCGACGGTGGAGGTCGCGACCGGCGTCGGCCGCGGGCTGATGCAGAGCAGCGCGACGGTGGCGGAGGGCGCGCGCGAGCAGGGGCGGCGCCTCGCGAGCGCCACCGAGAACTTGGAGCGACTCGCGGAGAGCTCGCGGCAGAGCGCCGAGAATACCGACGAGACTCGGCGCAACGCGGACACAGCCGCGGCGTCGGTGACGACGGCCAAGCACTCGATGGAGCGCATGCTCTCCGCGATGTCGGAGATCCACGCCTCGGCAGAGAGCACGGCGACCGTGATCGGCGAGATCGACGCGATCGCGAAGGCGACGAGCGGACTCTCGGCCGGAGCGAGCGTGAAGGCCACGAATATGCGGACATCCGCGGGCGGCTTCGGCGTCGTGGCGCAGGAGATACGCAAGCTCTCTTCGCGCTGCGCGGAGTCGGCCGCGCGGATGAGGGCGCTCGAGAAGAGGCTGCACGGCAGCGTGGACCTGGCGCTGCTCGAGGAGATCCGGGCGATGAGCGGAGACCTCGGCGACCTGTCGATGTTCGCGAAGTTGCTCGGTGTCAACGCGTCGATCGAGGCTGCGCACGTCGAGGGTGCCGGCGTGGACTTCAGCGTGCTGACCGAGGAAATTCACGGCCTCGCGTCGCGCTCGGCGGACGCGGCGCGTCGCACCGAGGCGCTGATTCGAGGGTCTGTCGGGCAGTCGCGCAACGGGGTTAACATGGTCAGCGAGATCGAGCAGCAGCTTGGGCTCGCGGCAGCCGGGGCGAGCGCGATCACGCGCCTCACCGGCGAGATATCCCGGGCGACCGGCGACCAAGCGAGTAGCATCTCCGAGATCAACGACTCGGTCGCGCAGATCAACGTCGTCACGCGCGAGAACTCGACGAGCGCGGCGGACTCGCTCGGCGGTGCGAGCGAGCTCAACCGGCAGATGGAGCGACTGTCCTCGATGGTCAAGAAGTTCAAGGTCTGACGGCCGTGGGAACCCAGCGGCGAAGAGTCCGAGGCGCGGGGGACGGTCCGTGCACGAGCTGACGCTCGCGGCGAGCTTGCTCGAGCTGATCGAGCAGCACGCCAGCGCCAACGGGCTGAGCAAGGTAGTCCGCGTGCACCTCACGCTCGGGGCGCTCGCGGCGGTCGACGAGCAGGCGCTGACGTTTGGCTTCGAGGTCGCGCGGCGGGGCACGGTCGCCGAGACGGCGGAGCTGTGCCTCGAGCGGGTCGCCGGGCGCGGCGCGTGCGAGACTTGCGGCGTCGAGGTCGCGCTCGAGGCGCGCGGCGGGGCCTGCCGGGCGTGCGGGACGCCCTGCTGGAAGGTGCTGGCCGGTGACGAGATGCGCCTGAGCGCGATCGAAGGAGTCTGACGATGTGCGCAGTCTGCGGCTGTGGGGGGACCGAGGGCGGGGAGCACACGCACACGGCGGCGGACGGCTCGACCGTCCGGCACACGCACGATGACCAGCACTCGCACTCGCCTAGGCCGAACCGACTGGCGCCGGCGAACGCGAGCACGCTCCCGTCGCGCCTCGTCCGACTCGAGCACGATCTGCTCGAGCGCAACGACGCGCTGGCCGGTGAGAACCGGGCGCGCTTCGAGGCGCAGGGCACCCTCGCGCTCAACCTGATGTCGAGCCCCGGCGCGGGGAAGACGACGCTGCTCGTGCGCACGCTCGAGGCGCTGCGCGGCGCGGTGCCGGTGGCGGTCATCGAGGGAGATCAGGAGACCTCGCTCGACGCGGACCGCATTCGCGCGACGGGCGCGCCGGCGGTGCAGGTGAACACGGGCAAGGCGTGTCACCTCGACGGCGCGATGGTCGCGGGCGCGGTCCGCGGGCTGCCTGAGCTTCGAGGCGGAATCCTCTTCATCGAGAACGTCGGCAACCTCGTTTGTCCCGCGGCGTTCGATCTCGGCGAGGCGCGCAGGGTGGTGATCGTCTCGGTGACGGAAGGCGAGGACAAGCCCCTCAAATACCCCTATCTGTTCGCGCGAGCGGATCTCGTGCTCGTGACCAAGTCCGATCTGCTCCCCTATGTGGGGATCGATCTCGCGCTCTTGCAGCGCCGCGCAGCGGAGGTCAGCGGAGGGGCGGAGTCGCTCGTGCTCTCGGCGCGCACCGGCGAGGGAATGGACGCTTGGCTCGCGTGGCTCGCCCGCGCGCGCGCGGCGTGACCGGCATGACGCGCGCTCCGCGGCGGACGCGCGTGCGAGTGCGCGGGGTGGTGCAGGGGGTCGGATATCGGCCCTTCGTCTACGCGCTCGCGCGGCGATATGCGCTCTCTGGCTGGGTGTTGAACGACGAAGAGGGGGTGTTGCTCGAAGCGGAGGGCGAGGCGATCGAGCCTTTTCTCGCTGCGCTCGAGGCTGAGGCGCCGCCCCTCGCGCGAGTCGATGCGGTCGAGTCGGAGTGGGTGACTCCGAGAGACGAAATCGGCTTCTCGATCCTCGAGAGTGCTCACGGCGGCCCCGCGCGCACCGGCATCGGCGCCGACGCGGCGACTTGTCGAGCGTGCTTGGAAGAGCTCTTCGACCCGCGCGATCGACGCTACCTCTATCCGTTCGTCAACTGCACTCACTGCGGCCCACGACACACCATCACGCGGCGGCTCCCCTACGATCGACCGAATACGTCGATGGCGGGCTTCCCGCTCTGCGGGGCGTGCGCACGGGAGTACGCGGACGTCACGGACAGGCGCTTTCACGCGCAGCCGCTCGCGTGCCCGGCGTGTGGTCCGCGGCTGTCGAGGCCCGTCG
>CAIUAC010000209.1 GCA_903896985.1 uncultured Sandaracinus sp. | reverse complement strand
CGGCGCGCTCTGCTGCGCGCGCGACCTCCGCGAGCCGCGCGTCCCGCGCCGTGCCGCCCGCGCGCCTCACCTCGGCGAGCACGCTCTCCATGCCGCCGTCCTTGCCGAGCGCGCGCAGCGTGTCGAGCGAGAGCACGTTCGTCGTGCCCTCCCAGATGGCGAGCACCTGCGCGTCGCGGACCAAGAGCGGCAGCCCCGTGTCCTCGACGTAGCCCGGCCCGCCGAACGCCTCGATCGCCTCGCTCGCGACGACGAGCGCCTGCTTGCCGGTGATGAGCTTGACCACCGGCGTCAGCACGCGGAGCAGCCGCGCCTCGCTCTCCGTGATCGTGCCCGCCTCGTCCTTGCCGAAGAGCGCGATCACGCGGAACGTCAGCTGCATCGCCGCCTCGTGCTCCGCCGCGATCGTCGCGAGCGTGTCGAGGTGCAGCGGCTTCTCCGAGAGCGGCGCGCCGAACGCCGTGCGCTTCTTCGCGAAGTCCCGCGCGAGCGCGATCGCGCGGCGCATCCCCGCGACCGCGCAGACCGAGTTCCACGTGCGCGTCACGCTCAGCATCGGGACGATGTGCCGCGTGCCGTGCGTCGTCACGCCCGGCGTCACGAGCCGCGCGCGCGAGCCCTCGAGCGTGACCTCGGCGGTCGGCACCTTGCGCGTGCCGAGCTTCTCCTTGAGGCGGTGCACGACGAGCCCGTTCGCGCGCCCGCTCGCGTCGTGCTTCTCGAGATAGAACATCGCCAGGCCCGAGCCGCCGGGCCCATTTCCGACGGGGCGCGCGAGCGTGACGATCATCTGCGCGCCGACCGCCGACGTGAACCACTTGCGGCCATGGAGGCGATACGAGCCGTCGCTCTCGGGCACGGCGACCGTCTCCGAGGTGCCGACGTCCGAGCCGCCGGTCGCCTCGGTCATCCACTGCCCGCTCGTCCAGAACGTCTTCGGATCGCGCGAGAGCAGGTGCGGCAGCGCGTGGTCGATCAGCGGCTGGTTGCCTGAGCGCGAGAGCGTGCGCGCCGCGCCGTCCGTCATCGCGAGCGGACACGAGTAGATATCCGTCGAGGCCGCGAAGAGATAGACGAGCGCGAACTGATGAATACGCGAGAGTTCGCCGTGCTTGCGCTCGTACGCCGTCGCGACGAGCCCGCGCGTCGAGGCGAGGCGCTCCGCCTCACGCCACAGCGGCGAGACCTCGAGCGTGTCGATGCGCTCGCCCCAAGGCGCGAAGTTCGTCAGCTTCGGGTCGTTGAGCCGGTCCTCGAGCTGCCAGCGATAGAGCGACCCGCCGGCGAGCTCGCCGAGGTCGCGCAGCTCTGGCTCGATGGTGCGGAGCACGTCGGGCCCGAGCACACGCATCAGGAGCGAGCGCAGGATGCGGTCGTCGTCGTACTGATTGCCGAGCTCGGGAGCGGGCTGATTGAACGGCGTGACGAGGGTCATGGGAGCGAAGGGTAGCAGCCGACGCGCGCGGGCTGGAGCCTCTTGACTCAGCCCCTCGCGGGGGTACGCCTTGCCCCCCATGGCTGAGAAATTCCTCCTCCTCGAGAGCATCCACACCGTCGCCCAGAGCCAGCTCCTCAGCGAGGGCTACGAGGTCGAGCTGCTCGAGAAGTCCCTGAAGGAGGACGACCTCATCGCGAAGCTCGCGGGCGTGCAGGTGCTCGGCATCCGCAGCAAGACGCAGGTCACGCCGCGCATCCTCGACGCCGCGAAGGACCTCGTCGCCATCGGCGCGTTCTGCATCGGCACGAACCAGGTCGCGCTCGAGCACGCGATGCGGCGCGGGATCTGCGTCTTCAACGCGCCCTTCTCCAACACGCGCAGCGTCGCGGAGCTCGTCCTCGCGGAGATCGTCGTGCTCTCGCGGCACATCGGCGACCGCAACAGCGAGATGCACAAGGGCCTCTGGCGCAAGGTCGCGACGGGCGCGCACGAGGTGCGCGGCAAGACGCTCGGCGTGATCGGCTACGGGCATATCGGCCGGCAGATCGGCGTGATCGCCGAGTTCTTCGGGATGCGCGTGATCTTCCACGACATCGCGGGGCGCCTGCCGATGGGCAACAACCAGCCCTCGCCGACGCTCGACGCGCTCCTCGCGCAGGCCGACTTCGTCACGCTGCACGTGCCCGAGACGCCGCAGACCAAGAACCTGATCGGCGTCGCGGAGCTCGCGAAGATGAAGCGCGGCGCGTGCCTCTTGAACCTCTCGCGCGGCACCGTCGTCGACCTCGACGCGCTCGCCGCCGCGATCAAGATCGGCCACATCGCGGGCGCCGCCGTCGACGTCTATCCGGAGGAGCCCGAGGCCAACTCGAGCGACGGCTTCACGACGCCGATCCAGGGTCTGCCCAACGTCTTCCTGACGCCGCACATCGGCGGCTCGACGCTCGAGGCGCAGGAGTCGATCGGCCGCGAGGTCGCGACGTCCCTGACGAAGTACCTCAAGGAGGGCGCGACGGCGGGCTCGGTGAATTTCCCGCACGTCGAGCTGGCGCGGACCGCCGGCACGCACCGCGTGATCAACGTGCACCACAACGTGCCCGGCGTGCTCCGCGACGTGAACAAGATCGTCAGCGACCACGACGCGAACATCCTCGCGCAGGTGCTCTCGACCAACTCCGACATCGGCTACCTCGTGATGGACTTCGACGCGCGCGCGCACCACGCCATCGCCGAGGCGATGCGCAAGCTGCCGACGACCATCAGCGCGCGCGCCGTCGACTGACGGGCGGGACACGAAGCCTGTTGGAACATTCGCTCCGGAGCGCGTCGAGTCTGGGTGCGCGTTTCGTCGAGCATGGTTGCGCACCCCACGCGTCGTGACGCTGCAGGTCGAGTTGCGACCGCCCTAGGCAGCGCGACGCTTGCGCGGGCGCCGCGGAAGCGCGTCCTCGAGCACGAGCAGCGCGCGAAGGGCGCGGTCGACCGAGAGCGAGTCGGGGAAACGCTCGGCGAGGTCCGGCTCGATCATGCGCAGCAGCGCGGAGGCCTTGGCCGCGCGCTCAGCTAGCCGCCCACGCGTGGCGCGGGACCAGTCGTAGCGATCCAGATGGCCCTCCGGGAGCCGCGCGAGCTCAGCCTTCTTCATACTTCCTCCGCTGCGCGGCAGACGCCCTGCGCGCGCTGATGATCCGCGTCCGATTCGCGCTGACGTTCTCGGTGTGCACGACGAGGGGTACGCGCAGGAGGCCCGAGAGTCCGATCGTGATGTGCCGCTCGGGGACCGTGAGGTCGGGGGGCTTCGAGTGCAGCCGGGTCCGCGAGCGCGGTGATCGCCTCCTCGAACGAGACGTGATGTTTCTGCAGGTTCGCGGCGGCCTTCCCGCTGTCCCACTCGAAATCCCCGAAGACGACGGTCGCCACAGGCAGACCTTGAGCGCCGCGGACTCCGGCGGTCAAATCCCTCGCCCCCCCGCTTCTACACGTCGAGCGCCGCCTCCAGCCTGTCGCAGATGGTCTCGAGCACCTGCAGGCGCGCGTTGTATTTGTCGTTCGCGGACACGATGGTCCACGGGGCGAGCTCGCTCGAGGTGCGCTCGAACATATCGCAGGCGGCGACCTCGTAGTCGCCCCACTTCTTCCGATTGCGCCAGTCTTCCTGCGTGATCTTGAAGCGCTTGAAGCCCGTCGCCTTGCGCTGCTCGAAGCGGCGCAGCTGCTCGTCTTTGCTGATGTGCAGCCAGAACTTCGCGACGATGGCGCCGTGCCGCGTCAGCTGCTCTTCGAAGTCGTTGAGCTCGGTATACGCGCGCTGCCAGTCGGCGGGCTGACAGAAGCCCTCGACGCGCTCGACGAGCACGCGCCCGTACCAGCTGCGGTCGAAGATCCCGACGTGCCCGAGCGGCGGCATACGGCGCCAGAAGCGCCACAAATACGGCTGCGCGCGCTCCTCTTCGGTCGGCGCCGCGACGGGGTTGACGGTGAAGAAGCGCGCGTCGAGGGCGCGCGTCACGCGGCGGATCGCGCCGCCCTTGCCCGCCGCGTCGGGCCCCTCGAACACGAGCACCAGCGAGCGCTTCTTCAGCGCCTTCCTGCGGCTCAGCTTGTTGAGGCGCGCCTGCAGCACATCGTAGCGCGCGTCGTACGCCTTCTTCGCGACGGTCGGCGGGACCTTCAGCGCGCGCAGCAGATCCGCGCCGGTGTTCGACACGAACGAGTCGCCGCTCGGCGCTCTCGTCGGGCTCTTCTGGCGTGCCGCGTCGGCGGCGAGGCGCCCCTGGATCGCCTCGAGCAGCAACGAACCCGCCGTGTAACCGCGGTAGCGCGCGTCGAGCCCCTCGATCACGTTCCACGGCGCGTCTGCGGTGCTCGTACGGCGCAGCGAGCGCTCCGACACCTCACGAAACTGGTCGTAGAGCCCGAAGTGCTTCCAGTCGGTCTCGGTGACGCGCCAGCGCGTGAGCTTGTCCGACGAGAGCGCGGCGAGGCGCTTCTCTTGCGCCTTCTTCGACAGATGAAACCAGAGCTTCACGAGGAGCGCGCCCTCCTGATGGAGCATCTGCTCGAAGCGCACGATCTCCTCGAGCGACTGGTCGAGGTCCGCGCCCTTCGTCTGCCGATAGACGCGCTGCACGATCGGCAGCGTGTACCAAGAGCCGAAGAAGATACCGACCTTGCCGCGCGGCGGCAGCGCGCTCCAGAAGCGCTTCCAGCGCGGGTAGCGCTGCTCGTCGTCCGTCGGCGCGGCGAGCGCGTGCGTCTGCACATGCCGCGGGTCCATCCACTCGTTGAGCAGGTTGACCGTCTCGCCCTTGCCCGCTCCATCGACCCCGCCGACGAGCACGATGGTCGAGCAGCGCCGCTGCTCGAGCAGGTCGTACTGCGCCTCGAGCAGCGCCTCGCGTAGCTTCGGCACCTTGCGGTCCCAGGTCTTCTTGTCGAGGGTGTGACCGAGCTCTGCAGACTCGAACATGGGGGGCCGTCCTTCCTCGAATGGGCGTCAGGGAACGCGTCAGACCACGTGCGGCGCGCGCGCGCTCGTCGCGGCGGAATCAGCGAGGCGCAGCCGGGCGATCAGCGTGCGGATGATGCCCTCCGCGAGCTCGACCTGCTCGTGCAGCACCTCGTAGAACTCGTCGCTGTCGATGCGCAGGAGCTCGGAGTCCTCCGTCGCCGTCGCGCTCGCGCTCCGCGGAGAGCCGTCGAGCGCGGCCATCTCGCCGAAGGGCTCGCCCGGCCCGAGCGACGCGAGCTGCTCGTCGCCGCGGTGGATCTTCACGCGGCCGCGGATGATCACGTAGAGCGCGTCGGCGGTGTCGTGCTCGGCGAACACGGCCTCGCCCGGGGCGACGGCCATGTGCTCGGCGATGCGGGCGAGCGGCGCGAGGTCCTCGCCTTGGATGCCCTTGAACACGGGGCTCGCGCGCAGCAGCACGAGCTTCTCGAGCGTCGAGTACACGTCCGCATCCTCCTCGCTATGTCCGTCGCGCACCAGCCGGAGCGCGCGCGCCACGACAGGATCGACGTCGCCCTCTGGGAGGTCGAGCGCGCTCGTCCCCTGACACCTGCGGAGCGCATAGACGGCCGCCTCGCGGACGAGCGGCTCGCGGCTGCGCAGCCCGTGCCGAGCCTCGGCGAGCGCGAGCTCCCGCAGCACGGGGTCCTTCGCCGAGCGCGAGAGCGCGTCGAGCGCGACCGCGCCGACGTACGGGTTCGGGTGCCGACACTGCATCGAGAGGAACGCCTCCGGCAGCGCGATGTTGCCGGGAGCGACGCCGCAGCGCGCGAGGCGCTCGAGCACCGGTCCGTCGTCGAACCACGGCATCACGAGCGTACGCAGCGCCGGCTCGAGGAGCGTGTCGAGCAGCTCGAGCGCGTTCGCGCGACGCCGCCCATCGGAGAGCCGCTCCCGCACGAGGCGTAGCGGCGCTGCGTCGTAGCGCAGCTCGAGGATGCGCAGGAGCCGCTTGGTACCGCGCTCCGCACGAAACGTGACTGCCTCGTCGAGCAGCGGCGACGTCGCGCGCGACCGCGCCCCCTCCCAGCCCGCGACCATGCGCCCGGTGTGCACGAGCTCTCGGGCGAGCCACTCACGGATGGCTGCGAGCGGCTCCGGCGCGCGCCCCATCGACTGTCGCAGCCCCGCGAGCGCGCCAAAGAGCCGGAGGCGCAGGTGCGAGTCCTGCACGGGGAGCCGGGCCCTCAGCGCCGCATAAGAAGACTCGGCCGAGATGCCCTTGAGGACGCGCGGCAAGATCAAGCGGGTCGCGCGTGAGAGGGATACGTCATCGAGCGCGGCGACGATCGCGGGCACCGCCGACGGGCCGATCGCAGAGAGCGCAGCGGTCGCCGCGCGGGACGCCTTCGCGTCGCCGAGCAGGGGCAGCAGCAGCGGGACGAGGCGCGCGTCCTTCACGTCGGCGGCGGCACGCGCAGCGGCGGCGCGCACGCTCGCGTCCGCGTCTGCGAGCAGCACGCGCAGGCGCCGATGACCGCCGCGGCCGAGGTGCCCGAGCGCGCGCGCGGCGTCGGCGCGATCGGACGGCTGAGGCGAGTCGAGGAGCGCGCCGATGCGCGCGCCGACGACGAGGGCGCCCTCGAAGCCGCCGTGCCCGAGCAGCCCCGCGAGCGTCTGCGCGCGCACATGACGCGAGGGGTCGTCGAGCAGCGGCGTCAGCGCGTCGACCGCGTCATCGGCCGCGACGCGCGCCCAGACCTGCGCGGCGGCGGCGCGCACCTCGGGG
>CAIUAC010000208.1 GCA_903896985.1 uncultured Sandaracinus sp. | reverse complement strand
TTCAGATCGAGAGTCGCGCGCAGATGTCGATGCTGCCGCGCCTCAAGCCGCGCACGTTCTACGACCTCGTGATTCAGGTCGCGATCGTGCGCCCGGGGCCGATTCAAGGGGATATGGTGCACCCTTATCTGCGGCGCAGAGATGGACTCGAGCCCGTCGAGTTGCCGCACCCCGATCTCGAGCGCGTGCTGATGCGCACGCTCGGAGTGCCCATCTTTCAAGAGCAGGTGATGAAGCTCGCCGTCGTCGTCGGGGGATATACCGGCGGTGAGGCGGATCAGCTGCGCAGGGACATGGCCGCGTGGAAGTCCTCGGGGCGCATCGAGGCCCACCACGATCTGCTCGTGTCGCGCATGATCGAACACGGCATCACGGAGGACTTCGCAGAGCGGGTGTTCTCGCAGATTCGTGGGTTTGGCGAGTACGGCTTTCCGGAGTCGCACGCGGCGAGCTTTGCGCTGATCGCCTATGTGACCGCGTGGCTCAAGCGGCATTATCCGGCGGCGTTCGCGTGTGGGTTGCTCAACGCGCAGCCGATGGGCTTCTACGCGCCGTCGACGATCCTCGAGGACGCCAAACGACACGGGCTCGAGGTGCGCCCGATCGCGATCGACGCGAGCGAGTGGGACTGCACGCTCGAGAGCGCCGAGCGGCCGATGAGCATTCGCGCAGACGGCGCGCGCGTGCGTGGCGGACCGGTGATTCGTATGGGCTTGCGCTACGTACGGGGACTCGGGAGCCGTGAGCGCGAACAGCTCGAGTCGGCGCGGGTCGACGGGCCGTTTCGCGACGTCGAGGAGGTCGCGCGGCGCACGGGCCTCAGCTCGCGCGCGATGCTCGCGCTGGGCGAGTCGGGCGCCTTCGAACCCTTCGGCGTCGGGCGGCGCGACGCGCTCTGGACGGCGCGAGGCTTCGCGTCGAAGAAGGACGACGCGCTCGCGCTGCCTGACGCGAGCGACGCGCAGTTCGGGGCGCTCTCGCGCGGCGAGGAGATCGTCTGGGACTACCGCGTCAGCTCGCACAGCACGCGCGGGCACCCGATGGCGCGCTTTCGCGGCGCGCTCTCCGCGCGGCGCATCCCGAGCGCGAGCGAGGTCGTGCGCCTCGCGGACGGCGCGCACACCTCGTACGTCGGCTACGTGATCTGCCGACAGCGCCCCGGCACAGCGAGCGGCGTCGTCTTCTACACGCTCGAGGACGAGACGGGCTTCGTCAACGCCGTGGTGTGGTCGACCGTCTTCGCGCAATACGAGGCGCTCGCGAAGACCGCGAGCCTACTCGGGATGACGGGGCGTATTCAGTCGCAGCACGGCGTCGTGCACTTGGTCGCAGAGACGCTGTTTTTGCCGGAGCTGTCGGCGCCGAAGGAAGGGAGTGTCGTGCGCTCGAGGGACTTTCATTGAGAGGATGGCGCGATGTCGCGTTGGATCCGGCGTTGGATCCGACCAATGTTGATTTTGGGCCGGGGGGGCGACTTGGCCTGGTCGCCGGCATTCGAACACTGTAGGCGAATGCACTGGCGAACGCACCAATGTTGGGTTTCCATCCGATGCTCGAGTCTGCGCCATGGTCAGTCTTCGAGGGGCGTTTCTGTTTGGTCAGTCCTTACTCAAGGCCCCCCCCGCGTGGCTGGCGCACGTCGAATAGCCCACTGGAGCCTCAATTCCAGCCCGCCGCGCGGCCCTGCGCATCTCTCGCGCGCACCGCTCCCTCGGCGCGCTCTGCGCACGCCCGCTCCGTCGCGACGTCGCTCTGCGCCAGCCTACGCGGCGACGACCACGGCGTGCCAGCGCACCATCCACCAAGTGCCGATGGGGAACACCGTGTCGCGCACCCCCGCGCGCCACCGCTCCAGCGCCGCGTCGTACGCCGCGCGGAACTCGCGCAATGCCTTCACTGCAGCCGCGTACGCAGCCGCGACGGCGCCCACTGCGAACGTCGGATTGCGCGACACGAGCGGCTCGAAGCTCGTCGCACGCTCGTACGGCGACACCTTCTCCGCGCGGTCAGCACCGAGGAACTTCCACCCGTTCGCGGCGACCTCGGCGCGGCCGCGCGTCTCGTGCTCAGCGACCGTCGCGCGCACCGCCTCTCGCCACGCGTCGGCGTCCGCGGGCGCAACCTCGGGCGGCAGAGTGAACTCGAGCTCCGCGTAGTCCGGCCAGCCTCCGTGCTCGGCGTCGAAGTAGACGCGCGGCCGCGCCGCCCGCACGCGCCCGCCGCCGAGCTCTTGCACGCGGCTCTTTGCGCCGGGCCAGTCGCGCGCATAGCGCACGAGCCCTGACGCGACCGGATTCGCCAGCGTGTAGCCGATCTTGTCGATGACGGCCTCCGGAGTCGTCAGCCGCACCAGCGACGTCTGCCGGTGGTCCCAAGTGCTGCCCTCCCACTTGCGCAGCACCTGTGTCCCGAGCGCCGTGATGCGATGAAAATGTGCCAGGAAGTCCGGCAATTCGCCGCGCGTGTCGGTCACGACGAGGTGCATGTGCGTCGACATCGCGCAGAACGCGTGCACCGCGACGCCGTACCGCTCGGCCGAGGTCGCGAGCGCGTAGGTGAGCAGCTCGCGCATCTCCGTATCGGGGCGCAGCAGGAAGTGCCGGCGTAACGTGCGGCGTGTGACGAGGTAGGTCGAGCCTGGAAGGATCTGTCGCGGTCGAGACATTTGCCGCTGTAGAGCAGGAGCCGTGCCGACAGATCGCGGCTTGTGATTTCAATAGGTTGCGGCGGCATGGACGCGGTTTCCGCTGTCGGCCGCCTGTCGGCCGCCTGTCGGCCGCCACCCCGTGAGGCGTCGAGCAGACGAGCGAGCGATGCGGCCGTGGCCGGCCGGAAGCTCAACATCGGTCGGGTCTCAACATGGTCTCAACATCGTGCGGTTCGCGCCTTGATGCTCAACCTGGGTCGGGTCGTCTACCTGGGTCGGGTCGTCTCCGCGGAACCAGCCGCCTCCGCCGTTCGCGTCGAGCCGGCTCAAAGGTAGATCATGCAGGTCATCGCGGGCTGCGGCGCGAGCACCGTGACCTTGCAGATCTCCGCGATCTCGGCTGCATCGAGCGTCGATGGGCCGCTCGGCGAGCGGTACGCGCAGGTCCAGCCGGGGCAGCCGCTCTCCGGCGTCGCGGAGCAGGTGAAGCGCGCCGAGGCGGCCATGACGGCCATCGCCGCGAGCTCACCGTCGACGCACGCGAAGACGTCGTCGCAGAGCTGACCAAGGTTGAGCGATCCGCCCGACGGGAACGCGATCGCGGACGGTGCGCAGGCGCCCGCGTCGGACCCCACGCCCGCGTCGCCACCCCCCGCATCGCTCGCCCCGCCGTCCGCCCCGCCCGTGCGCCCGAGCGTCACCTCGCGCGACACGGAGCCTCCGCACGCGCAGCAACCCGCGCCCGGGGGCGCGAGCGTGAACGTCAGCGTCTCGGGGTCGTGCCCGGCGGCCGAGAGCGTCAGCGCGTAGGTGCCCGGCCCGACGCTCCCCGAGCTGCAATAGAAG
>CAIUAC010000207.1 GCA_903896985.1 uncultured Sandaracinus sp. | reverse complement strand
GATTGCCGTGGCCGGAGTAGAAGAAGACGAACACATCGTCCGGCCCCATCTGCGCGGCGAAGCGCTGGATCGCGCCGCGCACCGCGCCGACGGTCGCCTGCGAGTCCGTGAGCACGATGTTCGTCGAGGAGTCGACGAGCCCGGCTTGGGTCAGCGTCTCGCCCATCTTGCGCGCGTCGTTCGCGCACTCCGGGAGGTCGTTGATGTTGCCGGGATAGTCGGTGATGCCGGCGAAGACGCCGAAGACGCGCCCGCCGCGCTGCGGGGCGGCGCCGCCGGGGGGCAGAGCGCCGGGCGGAGTGACCGGACCTGCGCCCGGGATGGACGCGCCCGCCTCGAACGAGAGCGTGTAAGCGCCCGTCTCCGCCGCGCGATAGCTCGTCACCTGTACGGAGTACGTGCCGGACTCAGCGACGGGGAGATCGAGCCCCGAGTTGCGCTCGCCGGGCGTGAGGTCGTCGTTGTCGAGCTGACGCCCCGAGGGCGTGCGGATGATCAGGTACGGATCGAACGCGGTCGACGCGAGCCGCACGCGGATCGAGCCGCCCTGCGGCAGCGTGACACTGTGCGTGTCGACGAACTCACCCGAAGGGAGCGTCTGGTCGCCGCGCGCGAGGGTGCCGTGGATCGGCTGCGTCGCCGCGACGGGCGTCGGCTGAGTCGCGCCCGAGGGCGGCGGCGTGATGGTGCCGCCAGGCGGCGGCGTGGAGCCCGCGGGCGCGCCGATGACGAGCTCGTACGCCCCGACCATGCCGGCGCGGTAGCTCGTCGTCAGGACGTGATAGTCGCCTGCCTCGGTCGTCTGGAGCGTCAGCGCGGAGTCGGTCGAGCCCTGCACCGCGTCGTCGTTGTCCTCTTGATGACCCGAGGGCGAGCGCACGAGCAGGTAGGTGTCGAACGCGGTCGAGCGAAGCTGCAGGTTCACCGTCGCGCCCGCAGGCAGCGTGACGATCTCTTCGTCGTAGAACTCCCCCGCGGGCAGCGTGCGGTCGCCTTGCGCGAGCGTGCCCGGCACGGTGCGGTACGTGGGGCCCGTCGGCGTCGTGCTGCCGCCAGCGCGGGGCGGGGTCGCCGTGCCGCCCGCGGCTGCGCCCGCAGCGCCGGTGACCTCGAGCGTGTACGCACCGGACTCGCCCGCGCGATAGCTCGTCGCGAGGATGCGGTGCGGGCCGGTCTGCGTGACGACGTAGTCGAGCCCCGCGGTGCGATCCTGGGGAGTCAGGTCGTCGTTGTCGGCCTGCGCCCCGGACGGCGGACGCACGATCAAGTACGGATCGAACGCCGACGAAGAGAGTCGGATTCGCACGGTGCTGCCAGCGACGAAGTCGTACGTATAGGTGTCGGAGAGCTCGCCCGAGTTGAGCTGCGTGTCGCCGGTGGCGAGCGCTCCGTTGACGGTTTGCGCGGCCCCGGTGGCCTGAGCGCCAGTCCCAACGGGAGCAGGCGTCGCGCCCACGGTGGTCATCGCGGAGGCGCGCTGCGTCGGCAGGATCTTGAGCTCGTAGGCGCCCGTCTCGCCCTGCCGATAGCTCGACGCGAAGATGAGGTAACGGCCCGCGTCGGGGGCCTCGAGCTCGAGCGAAGCGTTGCGCGTGCCGCCCGAGTCGTCGTTCTCGAAGCGGTGACCGCGCGGCCCGATCACGACGAGATACGAGTCGATGGCGTCCGACGAGAGGTCGATGGACACGCCAGCGCCGGCGACCGCGTCGAACGCGTAGACGTCGCTGAGTTCGCCCGTGAGCAGCGTCTGGTCGCCCGGCGCGAGCGCGCCCGTGAGGCGCTGCCCGAGCACGACCGGGACCGACGTCGCCGTGGCCGGCGTGCCGTGGCTCGTCGCGGTCGGCGCGCTGACGGAGTCGGCCTCTGCGCCCCGCGTCGCCTCCGCGACTGCGACCGCCCAACGCGCGCTCCGACCCGGCGCGGGGGCGATGACCTGCACGCGGTGCATCTGCGCGCCTGGCAGCACGAACACGCCGTTCGACTGCTGGGCGACGGACTGCCCGCGGGCGTTGGTGACGAGGACGCGGAGCGGGTCGTTGCTCGGCGACGACACTCGCACGGTGATGGGCTCGTCGCGGACGGCGTTGACGACGACCGTGTCGTAGAACGCGCCGTCGGACGCCGTGCCGTCACCCGGCGCGAGCGCGCCCTCGGTGCTCTGTCCCGGCCCGAGGAACGCGCCCTGCGTCGGGGCGACGGCCACGTTCGGCTGACCCGACGGCACGGCCCCGCCCGGACCGGCGCGCAGCACGACCACGCGATACGCGCCCGTCGCCGTCGGCGAGAAGCTCGAGACCTGGACCTTCAGCGAGCCAGCGGTCGCGACGACGAGCTCGAGGCGCGAGCGCTGCCGGTCGCCGTTCCAGTCGTCGTTGACGAGGCTGCCGCCACCCGGCGGCGTGACCTCGAGCGTGGGGTCGAAGGCCGCCGAGGTGACCTCGATCGAGAGGCGGTCGCCCACCTGCACCGGCACATCGAAGCGGTCTGCGAGCGAGAGCCCCGCGCGAGAGTCGGTCAGCGCGAGGGCGCCTGTCTGGTCGAGGAGGGCGCCGGGGAGCGGTGTGCTCGCGGTCGGCGGCGCGCTGGTGGCGGAGGGTCCTCCGCACGACATCACGAGCGCGAGGGCGAACGGCGTGAGCTTCTGCGACCAGGAGCGGAGCTGCGCGGAACGGTGCTGGGTCACGGACGGGCCTCCTCGGCTCCTGACAATGTAACCGAAAGCACCGCTCCACTCGCGCACTCTTTGCGGCGCCCGCCCCGCGACGGTACGGTGCGCCGCCTATGCGCGGCCGCTCCTCTTCTCGCAATCCCGCGCCCGCGCAGCCCGCGCGGTCTGCGCACGCCAAGCGCGCGCCACTGTTCGCGGCGCTCGACCACGGGACCGTCCGCGCGACGCACCTCGACGAGGCGCTCACCTTCACGACGGGACGCGGGCTGTTCTCGGCCGACCGAATCGACGACGGCACGCGCTTGCTGCTCTCGCATCTGCCGCTGCGCCCGCCGACCGCGGTTCTCGATCTCGGCTGCGGCTACGGCGCGCTTGGGCTCGCCATCGCGGCGACGCACCCCGACGCGCACGTCACGCTCGTCGACCGGGACCTCGTCGCGGTCGAGTACGCCGCGCGCAACGCCGCGACGATGGGCCTCTCGGGCGCGCAGGCACAGGGAGGTCTCGGCTATCGCGACCTCGACGCCGAGGCGCGCTTCGACTGGGTGCTCTGCAACGTCCCGGCGCGCATCGGCGACCGCGCGATCGAGTACCTGATCGCCGAGGGCGCG
>CAIUAC010000206.1 GCA_903896985.1 uncultured Sandaracinus sp. | reverse complement strand
GTGAGCGCGTCGGTCCACGCCTCGCGCTCGAGGTCCACGCGGCGCTGCGCCTCGCGCTCCATCGTCTGCAGGTTCGTGCGCATGCGCTGCGCGAGCAGCAAGAGCAGGTTCACCGAGAGCTCGTGCGACGCGCCGACGAGCCGCCAGAACGTCTCCTCGTCCACGGCGAGCACGCGCGTCACGTCGATCGCGCGGACGTAGGCGGTGGCGGGGTGGTCCTGCAGCACCGAGAGCTCGCCGACGGTCTCGCCGGGCTGGAGCACCGCGACGGCGTCGATGTCCTCAGGGCGCACGTAGACGCCGAGCCTGCCCGAGAGCAGGAAGAACATCGTCTGGTTCGTCTGACCGGCGGCGAGGAGCTCGTCGCCCGGCGCGAGGACCCTGACGGGACACGCCCCGAGCAGCCCCTCGACCGCCTCGAGCGAAACGCGTCGCAGCACGTGCAGCCTGCGCAGCTCATCCGCCGTCACGATGCCCGCTGTCTGTTCGTCGTCCGCCATCCGGTGGAAGTACGGTACCTTTTCCGCGGCCGCGGATCACAGTAATTGTCGACGCGCGCTCGACGGGGGCGGGCGCGGTGGACGTTGGCCTGGGCGCCGAGTCGCGATATACGGGACGGAATGAGCGTCCTCCCGACCGACCTTCGCCAGCGCTGCGACGCTTGGCTCTCCGATGACCCCGATCCCGCGACCCGCGCGGAGCTTCACCAGAGCCTCGACGCGAGCGATCTCGCGACGCTGAGCGACGCCTTCGGCGCCTCGCTCGAGTTCGGCACGGCGGGGCTGCGCGGCATCCTCGGGCCGGGCCCGAACCGCATGAACCGCGTCGTCGTCGCCCGCGCGACCGCGGGGCTCTGCGTGCACTTGCTGGCGACGGTACCTGACGCGCGCGAGCGCGGCGTCGCCATCGGCTACGACGGGCGGCGCATGAGCGTCGAGTTCGCGCAGGACGTCGCGGAGATCGTCGCGGGCTACGGCCTGCGCGCGCTCGTCTTCGAGCACGTCGCGCCGACCCCGCTCGTCGCGTTCGCGGTGACCGACCGCAACGCGGCGGCCGGCGTGATGGTGACGGCGAGCCACAACCCGCCGCAATACAACGGCTACAAGGTGTATTGGGGGAACGGCGCGCAGATCATCCCGCCCGTCGACAAGGGCATCGCGGACGCGATCGCGGCGATCGGTCCCGTCGCGTCGATCCCGCGCCTCGCGCGCGCCGACGCGGAGCAGGCGGGCAAGCTCGTCGTGCTCGGTCCGGACCTCGAGCGCCGCTACCTCGGCGGCGTGCGCGCGCTCGCGCTGCACCCTGAGTCGCCGCGCGATCTCGTCATCGCGTACACGGCGCTGCACGGCGTCGGTGAGCGCCTCGTGCGGGTCGTGCTCGCGGAGGCGGGCTTCACGCACGTGCACAGCGTCGCGGAGCAAGCGGAGCCCGACGGCGCGTTCCCGACGGTCGCGTTCCCGAACCCCGAGGAGAAGGGCGCGATGGACCTCGTGCTCGCGCTCGCGACCGCGAAGGGCGCCGATCTCGTCATCGCGAACGACCCGGACGCCGACCGCCTCGCGCTCGCCGTCCGCACGCCGACGGGCGGCTATCAGCAGCTCACCGGCAACGAGGTCGGGCAGCTCTTCGCGCACTATCTGCTCTCCGAAGACCGCGGCCCGCGCACGCCGCAGCGCCTCGTGTCGTGCTCGATCGTCAGCTCGCCGATGCTCGGCGCGATCGCCGCGGCGCACGGCGCGCGCTGGGAGCAGGTGCTGACCGGCTTCAAGTGGATCGCGAACCGCGCGATGGAGCTCGAGAAGACCGGCGAATACCGCTTCGTCATGGGCTACGAGGAGGCGCTCGGCTACACGGTCGGCACGCTCGTGCGCGACAAGGACGGCGTCTCGGGCGCGGCGATGGCCGCCGACATGGCGGCGTTCTATCGCGCGCAGGGCAAGTCGCTGCTCGATGAGCTCGAGGTGATGGCGCGGCGCTATTCGCTCGCGCTGAGCGAGCAGGTCTCCGTCACCAAGCCGGGCGCCGACGGCGCGGCGCACATCCGGCGCATCCTCGCGTCGGTGCGCTCGGCGCCGCCCCGCGCGGTCGCCGGGCTCGCCGTCACGCACCTCGTCGATCTCGCGACGGCGACGCGCACGGCGGCGGACGGGGCGGTCGAGGCGCTCGCGCTCCCGCCCTCGGACGCGCTCGCGCTCGAGCTGGAGGGCGGGCATCGCGTGATGCTGCGGCCGAGCGGGACCGAGCCGAAGATCAAGTATTACTTCGACCTGCGCGTGCCGATCGCCGAGGGGGAGGCGGTCGCCGACGCCCGCGCACGCGGAAGATCGCTGCTGTCCGACGTGGTGGGCGCTTTCCGCGCTATCGTGGACGCGGTCGCCTGAGGCCGGAGGATTCGATGCGCTCCCTCGTCATGCTCTCTCTCGCGGCGGCTTTCGTGATGGTCACCGGCGCGGGCGCCGCGCGCGCGCAGGCGGGCGCGGGGGGAGCGGCTCCCTCGCAGGTCGCGCCCGAGACGGGCGATCCCGACGCGGTGCTCGCGCAGCTCCGGGAGTCCGTGAACTTCGCGCGCTACGCCGAGGCGCTCGACGCGGCGCATCGCTTTTTGCAGCGCGGCGACCTCGTCGCGCATCAGCGCAACGCGGCGCTCGAGGCGGTCGCGACGGTGCAGATCGCGACGAACGCCGAGGGCGAAGCGCGCGCGACGCTCGACGAGCTCTATCGCCGTGACCCGCAGCACCGCATCTCGGACCCCGACGCCAGCCCGCCGGTGCAGTCGGCGTTCGCGCGCGCCCGGGACGCGCACCCGACGCTGACCTCCGTGCGCCTCGAGCAGGCGCCCCTCGACCTGCGGCAGCGGCAGGCGCTCGAGGTCGCCATCCGCATCTCCGTCGGCGCGGACGCCGTCGAGGAGCTGCGCCTCGCGTATCGGCAGGCGGGCGAGACGCGCTACACGCGCGTCGTGATGGCGCTCGATCACGGCGTCGCGCGCGCGCGCTTGCCGCTCGGCGGCGACCTCGCGCAGCCGACGACGATCGACTACTTCGTCGAGGCGGTCGCGCCCTCGCTCGCGCCCCTCGCGCGCGTCGGCTCCGAGGCCCAGCCGCTCGTCGTCGAGGTCCCCGCGGCCCGCGCCCCTGGGCCCGCGGAGGTGGCGCACGCCGCGACGGACGACGGAGCGGAGCACCCCTGGGCGAGCGGCGCCGAAGGCGGCACGACGCCGACCGCGCCGAGCGACTCGGGCGGCAGCGTCACCTCGTCGTGGTGGTTCTGGACGCTGATCGGCGTCGTGGTCGTCGGCGGCACCGTCGGCACCTACGCCGCGCTCTCGTCGGGCGGCACGCCGGTGTCGGGCACGCTCGGCGCCGTCACCCTGCACTGAGCAGGTAGCGATTACGCGGCGCTGAGCAGGTAGCGATTACGCGGCGCTGAGCAGGCAGCGACTACGCTGCGCTGAGCAGGTAGCGATTACGCTGCACTGAGCAGGCAGCGACTACGCTGCGCTGACCAGCAAAGAGCGCGTCAGACGCTGCCGGCGACGAGCGATTTCGCGAGGGCGGCCCAGCGGACGCTCGCGTCGGACTCGGTCTCTGCGCGCTCGGCCATGAACACCTGGTGCCGCTGGCGTGGCTCCTTGGCGTCCGGGTCGGGCAGGGAGAGCAGCAGGCGATGCGCCCGCACGCGATGGAACTCGGCGAGCGCGCGCGCGACGACGGCGGCTCCTGCGGTGTCGATCGTCGCGAAGAAGTCGTCGGGCAGGCGCACGTAGCGGCGCATCTGCGAGACGTCGGTGCCGGTCATGAACGCGAGGCGCCCGAGGTCGCCGACGGTGTGGAGCGGGAGCACCTCACCGCGGTCGAGGTCGAGGCCGACCTTGCGCGCGTCGAGCACGACCTCGCGGCGCAGCGTCGCGTCCGGCAGATCGAGGATGACCTCGCGCACAGGCTCCTCGACGCGCAGGCGCTCACGCCCGAGCAGCGGCGCGGTGGCGGCGGTGACGAAGCCGACGGCCGAGCGCCAGCGGAGCCGATCGGGCGAGCGGGTCCGCACGATCTGAACGGAGCCGCGAAGCTCGCCCCGCTGACGAAAGTAGGTGACCGCGTCCGTGACGCGCATGCCGCTGGGAATGGTCAAAGGCTCCTCCGTACTCGCCGAGGTTGTGCGGCAAGGTGGGGCCTTGGGTCAAAAAAGCGGTGACGCCGCGCGTGTCAGAACAGCGGTGACCCCGCGCGTTTCAGAAGAGCCGCAGCTGCGACGCCGCGGGGCGCGCGACGAGCACGGGCTCGATGGGCACGCTGAGCGGCGTGTCTTGCCGCGCGACGTGCAGCTCGACCTCGCGCCCGCGGAGCGCGTCCTCAGCGACGATGCGGGCGAGCGACGGCGAGTTGTTCGTCTGCGAGAGGTGCATCAGCACGACGTGCCGCGTCGCCGGCGAGAGCGCCCGCAGCAGCTCCGCGCACTGCGCGTTCTCGAGGTGCCCGACGCCGCTCGCGATGCGCTTCTTGAGGAACTCGGGATACGGCCCGCGGGCGAGCTGCTCGCGGTCGTGGTTCGACTCGAGGAGCAGCGTCGTGCACTCGCGCAGATGGTCGGGGAGCGAGTCTGGCACCGCACCCAGATCGGTGACCAGGCCTACGCTCTGCCCGGCGTGCCCGAACACGAGCGCGATCTGGGGCGCGTCGTGCGGGACGGGCAGCGGGCGAATCTCGAGATCCCCGAGGTCGAACGCCGTCTTGCTGCCGAAGACGCGCGTCCGCACGCCCGACGGCATCCGCAGCGCGCGCGCCGTCGCCTCGGTGAGGAACACCGGCGCGTCGAAGCGCTGCGCGTACGCGCCCGCGTGCCCGATGTGATCGCCGTGCGCGTGCGTGAGCACGATGGCGTCGAACTTCTCGGGCAGCTCGCGCCCGAGCGACGCGAAGCGCCCGGCGAGCGCGCGCTGCGTGAGCCCGGCGTCGACCAGGATGCGCGTCGTCTCCGTCTCGATGAGCGTGACGTTGCCGCCGCTGCCGCTCGCCAGGACCGTGATGCGCACCGCGCGACGGTAGCGGGGCTTGTCCGCGCGCGCCAGCGGTTCTACAGAGCCCACACCATGCTCGACGAAGCGCACTACCTCCGCCTCGCTCACGCCGCGTTCGAGAAGCTCGTCGACGGCTTCGAGGACCTCGACGCGGAGCTAGCGGATCTCGACGTCGCCGGCGACGTCGTCACCATCGCCTTCGCGAGCGGCAAGAAGTGCATCGTCAACACGCAGCGCCCCGTGCGGCAGCTCTGGCTCGCGGGCGGGCAGCGCGCTTGGCACTTCTCTTATGACGAGGCGAGCGCGCGCTGGCTCGACGACAAGGGCTCTGGCGACGAGCTGTTCTCGACCGTCGCGCGCATCGTGCACGAGGCGGCGGGCGTCACGCCGGCGTTCTGAGCCGCGACTACCGCGCGCTCGCGTGCTGCGGCTAGCGTTGGCTCGCGGCGCGGCGCAGGCGATCGGCGATCGCGGCGCCGAGCCCGCGCGCCTCGGGCAGCACCGCGAGCACGACGTCCGCTCCGGCGTCATCCGCAGCGCGCAGCCTCGCGTAGAGGTCGTGCGCGAGCGCCTCGAGCGCGGCGTCGTCCGTCGGCGCCTCGAGCACGACGACGCGCGCGCCTTCGTCCTCGAGTCGCTCGCGCTCCGCGGCGAGCCCCTGCGTCGTGACGAGCAGCACTTGCGCGCGCGGCGCGTAGTGCGAGGCGAGCATCCCGGGCGCGCGGGTGTCGTTCGGCGCCGAGCCCATCGCGCCGAGCGCGAGGAGCCCATCGAGCGTCTCGCGCGGGATGCCGCCCTCGCGCAGCACGACGGGCGGCTCGCGCGTCAGATCGATGATGGTCGACTCGAGGCCGATCTGCGCGGGCCCTCCGTCGAGCACGAGCGCGACGTCCGCGCCGAGGTCTGCGCGCACGTGCGCCGCCGTCGTCGGGCTCACCGCGCCGAAGCGGTTGGCGCTCGGCGCCGCGATCGGCCCGCCGAGGGCCGTCACGAGCGCGCGCGCGAGCGGGTGCGAGGGCACGCGCACGCCGACGGTGTCTTGGCCGCCCGTGACGAGATCGGGCACCCAAGCCGCCCGCCGCAGGATCAGCGTGAGCGCGCCGGGCCAGAGCGTCTTGGCCAGCGTACGCGCCGTCGACGGCACCTCACGCGCCGCGGTGAACGCGCTCTCGGCGTCCGCGAAGTGCAGGATCAGCGGGTGCTCGCTCGGGCGCCCTTTGACCGCGAACACGCGCCGCAGCCCCGCCTCGCTGCGCGCATCCGCGCCCAGGCCGTACACGGTCTCCGTCGGAAACGCGACGACCTCGCCCGCGCGCAGCAGGCGCACCGCCTCCTCGATCTCAGCCGCGCGAGCGGCGCCAGGCTGCGGCGGGGCGGGGCTCGGAGGGCTCGACACGGCCGCAGGTTTGACACGCGGCGCCGCGCGCTGCACCCATGGTAGGCAGCGCGCGCGCAGGCCGCGGTCAGCGCGGGCGATGGGCGAGGGGAGCTTTTTGTCGAGCGGGGCGTAGGACGCTCCGATGAGGTGCTTCATGCGTGGTTCGGTGTGCCTTTCCTTAAAAGTCGGTGTCTCCGTGCTCGCGGTCGTGCTCCTCGTGGCCGGCTGTACCGGCGGTCGTCGCCGCGGCGGCGGTCCCTACGTCCCGACCGATGGCGGCGGGAGCGATGGGCACGTCACGATGCCGGACCTCGGCCCCGCGCCCGACGGCTACGTCCCCCCGGCGCCCGTCTGCGGCGACTGGACCGTGGACGAGGGCGAGCAGTGCGATGACGGCAACCGCACCTCCGGCGACGGCTGCGATAGCTCCTGTCAGCTCGAGACCCCCGCGTCGTGCGGCGACTACACGGTCAACGACGGCGAGGAGTGCGACGACGGACCGTCGGGCTCGGAGCTCTGTGACTCCGACTGCACGCTCGCGATGTGCGGCGACCGCGTCGTGAACTCGGCCGCGGGCGAGGACTGCGACGCGGGCTCGTCAGGCTCGGCGACGTGCGACCGCGACTGCACCTACGTCCTCTGCGGCGACGGGCTCCTCAACGCCGCGGCAGGCGAGGCGTGCGACGACGCCAACCCCTACGCCGCCGACGGCTGCTCGGCCTCCTGCGCGGTCGAGGCTGGCTGGACCTGCACCGGCGCGCCGAGCAGCTGCACGCGCATGGGCGGCGGTACCATCGACCGCTCCGCCTCGCCCGCGCTCTCGATCCCCGACGCCAACACGACCGGCGTCACGAGCACCATCTCGCTCACCGGCTCACCCGCGTCTACCTGCACCGTCGACACGCTCACCGTCGACGTCGACATCACGCACACCTACATCGGGGATCTCACCGTCACGCTGACGAGCCCCGGCGGCACTCCCGTCATCCTGCACAGCGTCAGCGGCGGCACGGCGGATAACATCGTCGGGAACTACCCCACGACGCTGACGCCGTATGGTCTCCTCAGCGACGTCAGCGGTGAGCCTGCCCTCGGCACTTGGAGTCTGCACGTCGTCGACGGCTCGAGCACCGACACCGGCACGCTCAACACCTGGGGCGTGCACATCACCTGCATTTGACCCCGCCGGGCTGATACGGTCGTTGCCGTGTCAGCCCCGCAGAATCCCGCGCGTCCGCTCGAGGGAGTGCGCGTCCTCGAGCTCGCGCAGCTGGTCGCGGCGCCGACGGCGGCTGCGCTCTTCGCGTACTTCGGCGCAGACGTCGTCAAGGTCGAGGAGCCGGTCGGCGGGGACCCGCTGCGCACCTGGCGCGAGCTCGACGACGACGGGACTTCCTTCTGGTGGCGCAGCCTCGCGCGCAACAAGCGCTGCATCACGCTCGACCTCCGTCGCGAAGACGGGCAGGCGCTCGCGCGGCGGCTCGCGGCGCGCGCGGAGGTGCTCGTCGAGGGCTTTCGCCCAGGGACGCTCGAGGGTTGGGGGCTCGGCCCCGACGCGCTCTGGGCCGAGAATCCCCGGCTCGTCATCGCGCGCGTCTCGGGCTTTGGGCAGACAGGGCCCTATTCTGCGCGGCCCGGATATGCCTCTATTGCAGAGGGCTATGGCGGACTCCGACACTTGACTGGCGTGCCGGGCGAGGCGCCTGTGCGCGCCAACCTCAGCCTCGGCGACACGCTCGCGGGGCTGCACGCGGCGTTGGGTGTGCTGCTCGCGCTGCGCACGCGCGACGCGACAGGGCGCGGGCAGGTCGTCGACGT
>CAIUAC010000205.1 GCA_903896985.1 uncultured Sandaracinus sp. | reverse complement strand
GTAGTCTGCGGCGGCGTGCGGATCGCGCGCGGCGTTGGCGGGCGGGGCGCCCACCTCTTGCGTCACCGCGGGCGTCGGCGGCGCGGAGGGCTCTGCGCCCGTGCGCATCATCAGGATGATGAGCACGATCGTCAGCCCGAGCCCGCCCACGAGCGCGAGGATTCGCCAGGGAATACGCGCGCCGCTCACACAGCCCCCATGCGGCTGCAGAGGCGCGAGCGGCTGCGAGAGTAGGTCAGTCGGTCCACGCAGCGAGGCTGCTGGACGCGCCGCGCGAAGTCAAAGTCTGCTGCGCGCCGAGCCTGCCGCGCGCCGAGCCTGCCGCGCGCCTCAGAACATCCCGGCTTGTCGCCCGGGCGGCATCACGAGCCCGAGGTGCGCATAGGCGCGCTCCGTCGCCATGCGCCCGCGCGCCGTCCGCGCGAGAAAGCCCTGCTGCAAGAGGTACGGCTCGTACACATCCTCGAGCGTGTCGCGCGGCTCACTCAGCGCCGCCGCGATCGTCTCGACCCCGACGGGCCCGCCCTTGTAGTGCTCGATGATCACGCGGAGCACGCGGCGGTCCATCTCGTCGAGCCCGGCGTCGTCGACGTCGAGGCGGTCGAGCGCGTCCTTCGTGCGCACCGTCGAGAGGACGCCGTCGCCGAGCACCTCGGCGAAGTCGCGCGCCCGGCGCAGCAGCCGATTGACGATGCGCGGAGTCCCGCGCGCGCGCCGCGCGATCTCCATCGCCGCGTCGTCCTCGATGGTCACCTCGAGCAGCCCGGCGCTCCGCCGCGCGATCGCCGCGAGGTCCTCGGGCGGGTAGTAGTCGAGGCGCGCGATGTAGCCGAAGCGCGAGAGGAGCGGCGACGTCAGCAGCCCCGTGCGCGTCGTCGCGCCGACGAGCGTGAACGGCTGCAGCGGCAGCTGCAGCGTCGTGGCGTAGGGCCCCTCGCCCTGCACGATGTCGATGCGAAAGTCCTCGATCGCCGAGTAGAGGTTCTCCTCGACGATCGGCTGCAGGCGATGGATCTCGTCGATGAAGAGCACGTCGCGCCGCCCGAGCTTCGTCAACAGCGCGGCGAGCTGCCCCTTGTGCTCGATGGCCGGGCCCGACGCCATCACGAGCTTCGAGTCGAGCTCCTCGGCGAGGATGCACGCCATCGTCGTCTTGCCGAGCCCCGGCGGCCCGCAGAAGAGCACGTGGTCGAGCGGTCCCCCGCGCGCGTTCGCCGCGGCGACGAAGATGCGCAGGTTCTCCTTGAGCTTCGCCTGCCCGACGTACTCGTCGAAGCGCGACGGGCGCAGCGTCACGTCGTAGCCGCGGTCGTCCTCGCCGCGCTCTGCGCTGACCGCGCGCTCGTCGCCGTCGTCGGGCTTCGGCGTCATCGCAGGAGCCCCAGCGCTTCCCGGAGGAGCACCTCGGCGGGCTTGCCCGCGGACTCCTCGTGCTCGGCGAGGCGGGCGACGGCGCGCTCAGCCTCGGCCGGCTTGTAGCCCATCTGCACGAGCGCCCCGGCGACGACCCCGAACGCGTCGCTCGGCGCCCGCGCGGGCGTGCGCGCGCTCGTCGGCGCGGGCGCGCTGAGCGTGCCCGCAGACGACGGCGACACGAGCAGCTTGTCCTTCAGTTCGAGCAGCAGGCGCTCGACGATCTTCTTGCCGACGCCCGAGATTCCCTTGAAGGCGTTGCGATCCCCGAGCGCGATCGCCGTCCCGAGCGCGCGCGCGTCGAGGCTGCTCAAGATCGCGAGCGAGACCTTCGGGCCGACGCTCGAGACGCCGAGCAGCGTGCGAAACGCCGCGCGATCATCGAGCGAGGCGAAGCCGTAGAGCATCAGCGCGTCCTCGCGGACGTGCGTGTGGATGAAGAGCGTCGTGCGCTCGCCGTCCGCCGGCAGCTTGCCGAGCGTGCCGAGCGGCACCGTCACCTCGTAGCCGACGCCCCCGACGTCGAGGATGCAGGTCCCATCGATCGCCCGCTCGACGAGCGCGCCTGAGAGTCGTCCGATCACGCGGGCGACGATATCACGGGCTGAACATCGATCCAGCTATTCGGCGCGCGTCGCAGCCCTAACGCCCCGCGAACACGCGCTCGACGATCGCCGCGAGCTCCGCGCGGCTCGCCTGCACGCTCTCCGCGAGCGCGAGCTGCGCGGCGGCGCGCGCGAGGTTGTGCTCGCCGCGCGTGGCGTAGCGCTGCGCGTCCCAGCCGAAGTAGCGCTCCTCGAGCGCGTCAGCGCAGAAGCGGCTCGCGAGCTCGAGCGCGATCGTCTCGAGCCCCGCGGGGAGCGCGCGGCGCTCGTCCTCGGTGAGCAGGGCGCCCGCGCACTCCGCGTAGCCCGCGAGGGCAGCCTCGACGATCGCGAGGTCGACGCGCGCGTGCGCCGCGCTCTCGCCCGCGGGGTTCGCCCATGAGCGCAGCGCGTCGCCGAGCTCCACCGCGAGCGTGCCGTGCGCGAGCGTGTCGAGGTCGAGCAGCGCGACGGCGCGCGTCAGCGTCTCGTCGAAGAGCACGTTGGTCAGCTTCAGGTCGCCGTGGATGATGCGCACCGGCAGCTCGGGGACCGTCGGCAGCGCGTGCGCGAGGATGCGCTCGGCGACGGGGCGAATCGCTGCAAATTGCGGGTGATTCGCGTGCGCCTCGAGCGCCGCGCGGAGGTGCGCGAGGTGCCGCGGAGTGTCGTGCGCGCCCGGGCGCGTGAAGTGGAAGGTGTGCTGAAGGTCCGCGACGGCGACGTGAAAGCGCCCCGCCGCCGCGCCCGCCGCGCGCGCCACCTCGGGGGTGCTGACGACGCTGACGACGCGCCCCTCGAGGAACGTCTGCGCGCGCCACGCGCCGTCGGCCGCGTCGAGCCAGAGCGCGCCCGTCGTCGTCGGCACGAGGCGCGGCGTCGTCACGCCCTTCTCGGCGAGGTGCGCGGTGATCGCCTCGAAGTCGCGGTTGACCTCGCCGCGGAAGATCGGATGCAGGCGCTGCAAGACGATGAGCCGCGGCTCGGCGCTCGTCCGCTCGACGCGGTAGGTGCGGTTGATCAGCCCGATCTCGATCGGCGTGACGCGCGCTTCCGCGTCGAGCGCGAACGCCGCGCGCACCTCGTCCGGCAGCGCCACGTCAGAGCCCGTCGTCATCGCGCCGCGATGCTGACGGTCCCCGCTGCCGTGTGCTCGAGGAGGAACGCCTCGACGCCGCCCGGCACGGGATTCGCCGCATCGTCCGCCGCCGCGAGCGCGTCGAGGTGCGTCAGCGCCGTCGCGTCGATCACGCGGAACGCGGGCGAATTCGCGCCCGCCGCGCCGCGCGCTTCACCCGCGTGCGGACGCCCCGCGCCCACCGTCGGCGCGATGCGCACGCGCACGTCCTCGTAGCCGTCGACGCCCGAGAGCGCGGCGGCGACGGCGAGCAGCGGCGCGTCCATCAGCGGACCGTCGAACGCGCGCAGCCCCTCGGCGGCTTGCCACGAGTCCACGGCGAGCGCGTTCGGTCCGACGGCGTTCTGATCGAGCGGCAGGCGGGTCGGGTAGTACCAGTCCGCGTAGTTCGTGCGCCCCGCGACCCACGAGCGCGCGAGGTTCTCGACGGGCGTGTGCTCCGGCGGCGTCGAGTCCGCCGCGTCGACCCAGTCGTAGGTCGCGGCGGTGTCCGTGGGATACACGACAGGACCGAAGAGTCCGTCCTTCGTGGCGACCGGGCCGCCGGTGGGCTTTCCGAGAGAGCACGAGAAGACTGGAATCCCGTTCGACTCGTCGTCGAAGCCGAAGCCGAGCGCCGCGCGGTTCGTGAAGTTGGGCACCGCGCCGCGCGGGATCGAGAAGAGCGTCGAGAGCACGCGGTCGCGCTCGCGGTCCTCGACGACGCCCATCGGATCGGCGAGCGCGCGCATCGACATGATCTCGGACGTCGCGAGCACGCCGACGCCGAGCAGCGGCAGCTCGAAGTAGCGCGGCCCCTCGGCGCGCAGCGCGTCGATGCCGGGCAGCGTCGCGAACGCGCTCGTCACGCCCGCGTGATAGTCGGCCTCGGTGATCGCTGCGGCGTTCGAAGCGCCGTCGACGAGGATGACGCCCGCGAGCTCCTCGGCGCCGCGCACCCCCGCCGCGCCGTCGCCGAAGCGCCACGCCGCGTAGCTCTCGACGACGCCGCCGCCCGCGGAGTGCCCCATCAAGAACACGTGCGCGCGGCGGTCCGCCTGCGGCACCAGCTCGATCACGCGGCGCAGATCCTCGATCAGCGTCGTCAGCCCCCACTCGCTGACGAACGCGACGCTGTCCTGCGCGCGGAAGCCCGCGAACGCGGTGCCGTCGATCGTCTCGTGCCGATAGTAGTAGCCCTGCGCGATCTCGGGATTTGCCGCCGCCTGCGCCGTGGACATCCCGCGCAGATCCTCGAGCGAATTCGAGCGCCGGTCGATCGCCCAGACCTCCGTCGTCTCGCCGCTCAGCGCGCCGCGGCGCACGAGCGCGCGGGCGAGCGCGTCGTAGCTGCCCGCGCCGCCGAGCGTGCCGGGATAGGCGACGACGAGCGCGCGCGCGGGCTTCGGCGGAGTGACGTCCTCGCGATAGCGCACGACCTGCGTGAACTCCGTCTCGGCGGGCGAGGCTGTGCCCGTCGTCGGGTTCATCGGAGCCGCGACGCCGGGCACCGAGAAGAGCTCCCGCCGCAGCCCGGTCTCGACGACCTCCGACGCGGGCGGCTCGGCGAAGTCCCAGTTCGCGGGCGGCCCCGCGTCGACGGGCCCGGGCCCCGAGTCGACGCCGGCGTCGGAGAGCGGCGTGACGTCGTCGTCTCCACACGCGCCGAGCGCGACGGCGCAACCGAGCGCGAGCACAGCCGACCAGCGCTTCGAGCGAACGTGCGAACGGGGCATCAGCGACTCCTCTTCTTGGCCTCTGCGGCGGCGCGCGCGGACGCGCGAGCATCGGGCAGCGGGGCGTTCTTGCGGCTCGCCCGGACGCGCGCCTTCGCGAGCGTCGCAGTCATCTGCACGGGCATCCGCGCAGCATAGAGGTGCGTGATGGCGACGGCGAGCGCGTCGGTCGCGTCGATCGCGGGGAGCTCCGTCCAGCCGAGCATCGCGCCGACCATGCGCGCGAT
>CAIUAC010000204.1 GCA_903896985.1 uncultured Sandaracinus sp. | reverse complement strand
GCGCGGCGAGCCTCGCGCCGCTCTACGAGCGCCAAGGCTGGTCGGAGCGCGACTTCGTGCTGCAGAAGCCGGTCGGCTGGTCGCAGGGCTTTCTGAAGGAGGAGACGACGCTCTTCTCGCCGAACCGCGAGTCGTTCGGGCACGCGGGGCTCGGCGGCGCGCTCGGCTGGTGTGATCCGGCGCAGGAGCTGACGTTCGGCTACGCGATGAACCGCCTCGACTGGCGCGTGCGCTCGCCGCGCGCGGTGGCGCTCTGCCGAGCGCTCTACGACTGCGAGCCTGTGCGCGCGGAGGGCTCGCCGTCTCGGCGGCGCGGCCCTACAGAGTAGTGGCGCGCTGCGCTCGTGCGGCGCGCGTTCGTTCGGGAGGGAGGCGCCATGCGCTTGGGGCTCGCGTTCTGTGCCGGGATGATGCTGTGGACTCTGCTCGAGTACCTCCTGCACCGCTGGGTGTTTCACCGGCGCGTGCTCGGGAAGAGGCTCGCGCGTGAGCACCTGCGCCATCACGCCAAGGTCGACTGGTTCGCGCCCTGGTCGCTGAAGCTCGCCGTCGCGGTGCCGATCCTCACGGTGATCGGCGTCCTCGGCGTGCTCGCCGTCGGCGCGCCGGGCGCCGTGCTCGCCTGCGGGACGTTCTTCGGCTGGGTCATCTACGAGGGGATCCACCGCCGCATCCACGTCGCGGCGCCCCGCAACGCCTACGCGCGCTGGGCTCGCGCGAACCACCTCAGCCATCACTTCGGGCGCGTGCACGCCAACCACGGCGTGACCTCGCCCGTGTGGGACCTCGTCTTCGGCACCTCGGAGGCTCCGGGGGTCGTCGTCGTGCCGCGCGTCTACGCGCCGAAGTTCCCGTGGCTGATCGAGCAGCGGGACGGCCAGGCGGCGGTGCGCGCGGCGTACGAGTCGGGCTACCGCCTCGGCTGAGCCGCGCGCCCGCGGTTCACTTCTTCGCCAGGTCCCACCACGAGGCGAGCCACGCGAGCGGGCGCTCCTCTTCTTCGGTCTTGCCGTCGGACGCCGCCATCGCGTCGAGCGTGTCGTAGATGACGACGCGCACGTCCTGATCGAGCACGGCCTTGGCCGCGGCCTTCAGCGCGTCGCGCGTCTGAAATTGCTTGCTCGCGGTCATCACGGCGGCGTCGAAGCGCGCGTCCCCGAGGGCGACGCGCACGCGCTCGACGTGCGCCTTCTCGGACTCGCTGTAGCGCCCATCCGCCGACGAGATCTCGCGCAGCAGGCCGACCAAGACGACGTCCTCTTCGGGGGTCAGTTCGTGAAGCTCCATCGCGGTCTCCTTGATGAGCGCGCCTGGCGCCCGCGAGGCGCAGCGTAGCGCAGCGTCGCCGTCTCAGTCTCGCGCGCCGAACGTCTCTACGCGACGCGCAGCGCGATCGCCGCGGCGCCCACCCCAGCGAGCGCGGCAGGCTCGGTCAGCACGCTGACGAGCACCTCGGGCGAGGCGCGCGGGTCCTCCTCGAGCACCGCGGCGAGGCGCGCGACGGCGCGCACGGAGAACGCCGAGACGCTCCCCGCGAGCACGAGGTCGCCCGGCTCGAGCGGCAAGGACGAGCGCGTCGCGGCGGCGAAGAGCACGCCGTCCCGCGGGTCTTCGCGCGGCGTGAGGCGCTGCGGCGTGCCCGCGCGCTGCACATAGACGCGCCCCGCGCCGGCGCTCAGCACGTGCAGCGTGCCGGCGTCGACCAGCAGCGCGAGCAGCACGACGTCGGGCACCTGCTTCTCGACGATGCGGTCGCAGGCGTCGGCGAGCGCGATGCGCGCCGCGGCGAGGGCGGCGTCGAGCCGCTCGGGCGCCGGTCGGCCGCGCCCGGCCTCGAGCGACCTCGTGTAGCCCGCGAGCGTGTGCCTCATGCCGTAGTCCCAGAGGCGCGGCAGCCCGAGCCCGCTGAGCACGACCCAGGCCCGCCCGCCCTCGAGCTTGGCGATCTGATGGCGCGCGAGCTCCCCCGTGCGCACGCGCGCTCGCGCGACGCTCTGGTGCGACTCGGTGCGCACTCAAGCCTTCGAGAAGCGGAACTCGCTCGACGCGACCGCGACGAGGCTCAGCCCGAAGAACACGAGCGTCACGGCCCCGAGCACGAGCCCCGCGGTCAGCGGCGGGACCGCCGGCGTGATGTCCGAGAAGATGCCGGTCTTCTCGAAGCCCGCGAGCTGCGAGGCGATGTAGTTCATCGACAGCAGGCGGATCGGCCCCGGCACGAGCGACATCCCGAACTCGAGCACGGCGAGGTGCAGCGTCGCGACGATGCCCGCCGCCTCCACCGCGATCGCGCCCCAGAGCATACAAAACGCCGCGTAGCAGCAGGCGAGCAGCGAGACCGAGCCCATCACGCGCAGCGTCTTCGGGAACTCGTCGACGAGCGGTCCGGGCAGCGTCGCGAAGCACGCGAGGTGCACGACGAGGACGCCGAGCGCGAGCAGCGGCACGGCGAGCGCGATCGACGCGAGGTACTTCCCTGCGCCGAGCGCCCAGCGGCTGACGGGGCGCGCGACGAGGAAGCTGAGCGTGCGCCCCTCGACCTCTTCGGCGATCACGCCCGAGGCGAAGAGGAACGGCAGCAAGTAGACGAGCAGGCGCAGAAAGCCGCGGTCGAGGCCGTTTTGCACGGCCGTCGCGACCGTCGCGGCGTCGGGGTTGCTGCCGAGGTAGCGCGCGGCGATGATGCCGCCGACGACGAGCACGAGCGCGACGATGGCGAGGCGCAGCTTCTTGCCGCGCGAGAAGCGCTTGAGCTGCAGGCGCATCGTCACGGCGATCGCGTGACCGGCGCCGGGGACGGGCGGGGCGCTCATCGGCGGGCCTCCTTCGTGGGCGCCGCGGGCTTGGCCGCCTGCGCGCCCGGCGCGAGCTTCTGCGAGGCGTAGGGCGTCGCGCTGCCGCTCGCGGCGTCCGAGCCGGTGCCGGCCATGCGGCCGCTGCGCTCGACGAGGTAGTGGAAGAGCGCCTCGAGCGTCGCGTCCGGGCTCGTCAGCGACGAGACCTTGTACTTCCCCTCGACGGCGATCTTCGCGATCTTCGCGTATGTCCGATCGGGCTCGCGCGTCTCGAATTCCACGCCGTCCGGCACCGGGAAGCGCACGCCGAGGACGCCTGGATCCGTGAGCACGGCCGCGGCGAGGTCGCGCGGGCGGTCGCAGATCACGCGGACGTGATGCGGGTGCTCCTCGAGCAGATCGCGGATCTC
>CAIUAC010000203.1 GCA_903896985.1 uncultured Sandaracinus sp. | reverse complement strand
CGTTCCACAGCGACGAGGGCGTCGTGCGGGCCGTCGATGGGGTCTCGTTCTCCGTGCGCGACGGCGGCACGATCGGGCTCGTCGGCGAGTCGGGCTGCGGCAAGAGCGTCACCGCGCTCTCGATCATGCGGCTCTTGCCGACGCCTCCAGGGCGCTACGAGCGCGGCCAGATCCGCTTCGAGGGTCGTGAGCTGCTCGCCCTGCCGGAGAAGGAGATGCGCGCGCTCCGCGGCAACTCCATCTCGATGATCTTCCAGGAGCCGATGACCTCGCTGAACCCCGTCTACACGGTGGGGCAGCAGATCGGCGAGGCGGTGCGCCTGCATCAGAAGCTCGACCGCAAGGGCGCCCGCGCCAAGTCGATCGAGATGCTCAAGCTCGTCGGCATCCCCGCGCCGGAAGAGCGCATCGACGCGTATCCGCATCAGCTCTCCGGCGGGATGCGGCAGCGCGTGATGATCGCGATGGCGCTCTCCTGTCAGCCGAAGCTGCTGATCGCCGACGAGCCGACGACGGCGCTCGACGTGACGATCCAAGCGCAGATCCTCGAGCTGCTCGCGAGCCTGCAAAAGAAGCTCGGCATGAGCATCATCCTCATCACGCACGACCTCGGCGTCGTCGCCGAATTCGTCGAGGAGATCGTCGTGATGTACGCGGCGAAGATCGTCGAGCGCGCCGAGACGAAGGCGCTCTTCGCGCACCCGCTCCATCCGTACACGCGCGGGCTGCTCGCGAGCGTCCCGAGCTTCGGCGACAACTCGAAGAAGGCGCGCCTGCCGACGATCCCGGGCGTCGTGCCGGATCTGCGGCACCTGCCCCTCGGCTGCCGCTTCCGCGACCGCTGCCCCGACGTCGTCGAGCGCTGCTCGACCGAGGAGCCAAAGCTGCTCGAGGTCGTGCCCGGACGCTTCGTCGCCTGCCACGTCGCCGCGCCGCTGCGCGCGCCGCGCGTCCCGTCGGTGACCCTGTGAGCGAGGCGAACGCAGAGCCGGGCGCGGAGTTCACGACCGCGCCACCGCTCCTCGAGCTCGAGGGGCTGACGAAGCACTTCCCCGTGCGCGGCGGCTTCTTCGGGCGCTCCAAGGGCGCCGTGCGCGCCGTCGACGGCGTCTCGCTGAAGGTGCACGCGGGCGAGACGCTCGGCCTCGTCGGCGAGTCGGGCTGCGGCAAGAGCACGCTCGGGCGCGTCGTGCTGCGCCTGATCGAGCCGACGAGCGGCACGATCCGCTTCTCTGGGCGCGACATCACGCGCATCCCGCAGAGCGAGCTGCGGCCGATGCGCCGCGCGATGCAGATCATCTTTCAGGACCCGTACAGCTCGCTGAACCCGCGTATGACAGTGCGTCAGACGGTCGGCGAGGCGATGCGGATCCACAAGCTGGTGAGCAGCGCGAAGGACGAGGAGGAGAAGGTCGCGCAGCTCCTCGTGCGCGTCGGGCTCCGCGCCGATCAGATGACGCGCTATCCGCACGAGTTCTCGGGCGGGCAGCGGCAGCGCATCGGCATCGCGCGCGCCCTCGCCGTGCAGCCGAAGTTCATCGTCGCCGACGAGCCGATCAGCGCGCTCGACGTCTCGATCCAGGCGCAGATCGTCAACCTGCTGAAGGACCTGCAGGACGAGCTCGGGCTCTCGTTCCTGTTCATCGCGCACGACCTCAAGGTCGTCGAGTACATGAGCCACCGCGTCGCGGTGATGTACCTCGGGCGCGTCGCGGAGCTCGCCCCCGCGGCGCGCATCTACGACTCGCCGAAGCACCCCTACACGAAGGCCCTGCTGAGCGCGATCCCGGTGCCGGATCCGACCAAGAAGCGCATGCGGATCTTGCTCGAGGGCGATGTGCCGAGCCCGCTCGATCCGCCGAGCGGCTGCACGTTTCATCCGCGCTGCCCGATCGCCGAGAAGGGCCTCTGCGACGTGAAGGCGCCCGCGCTCCGCACGCTGGCGCCGGGGCACGAGGTCGCTTGCCACAAGGCAGAGGCGGACTGAGCCGCCGGGCCGCTCGCGTGAGGACGAGCGGAGGTCGTGGGCTCAGTGGTGGAGCGGACTGCGCCCGCCGCGGGTGATGGTCGAGTCGGCGCGCTGCACCGTGCCGTCGATCCTCGCCGAGAGCCGGATACTGAAGCGCCCCGCGTTCGCCCGCGCGGGAGGCAAGCCGGTGAAGAAGACCATCAGGTGCACCGTGCTGTGCCCTTGAACGGAGACCGCGGCGGGATTCGCGGGCTGGTTGTTGGCGCGCACGCTCGCGACCGCGAGGCGACTGTTGCCGTCCGCGCCGACGAGGACGAGCGACTCGATCGTCAGGGTCGCGCGCGTGCGCCCCGGGTTGATGACCCGGAACATCACGTGATCGGGCGCGCCCGGCGTCGAGACGCTGGAGTCTTCGCCCTCGAGCGTCGTCATCAGGTGAATGACGTGCTGCGACGGGGGCCCGATGACGTCCGCGCGGGCGTGCTCGGCGGCGACGGCGCCGAGCGCGACGAGCGCGAGCGCGAGGCAGAGGCGGACCCGACGTAGAGAGCGAATCTTCGGGAGTGCGAGCACGTGGACCCTCATGGCGAACAGCCTCCGCCGCTACCGACGCTCGACGAGGATAGAAGTTCCGACATTCACCGTCGAGCGTTGCCGGGGGCGCGCGACGACGGCGCGCGTCGCGTCGGGCGATGCCATACTCGCGCGCATGGAACCAGACTTCTGGCGCGAGCGATGGCAGACGGGGCAGATCGGCTTTCATCAGGAGGAGGTCAACGCGCACCTCGCCGAGCACTACGCGAAGCTGACCGGCGCGACGCCGCCCGGCACGCCGGCGCGCATCTTGGTGCCGCTCTGCGGCAAGAGCGTGGACCTCTCGTATCTCTCGGAGCAGGGCGAGCAAGTCGTCGGCATCGAGCTGGTGGAGACCGCGGCGTTGGCGTTCTTCGAGGAGGCTGGCCTCCGCTCGGGCGTCGTCAGGAGCGCCAACCGGGTGCGGGCGAACGACCTCGGGATCGAGATCGTGATCGGCGACTTCTTCGAGCAGACGCCGGCTGAGCTCGGCACCTTCGACGGCGTCTGGGATCGCGCCGCGCTCGTCGCGCTGCCGCCGGAGCTGCGCGCCCGCTACGCGCCGCACCTCGCGTCGTTCGTCAAGCCGGGCGGACGGCTGCTGCTCGTGACCTTCGTCTTCGACGGGCCTCCGGTCGGCCCGCCGCACAGCGTCTCCGACGACGAAGTGCGCGCGCTCTTCAGCCCATTCTTCGCGCTGGAGCGCCTCGGCGAGCACGACCTGCTCGCGGAGAGCCCGCGCTTCCGCGAGCGCGGCGTGACGTCCCTGCGCGAGCACCTCTGGCTCGGCAAGCGGCTCTGAGCGCCGACCGCCTTTCTACGACCGCCGACCGATTTACGAAACGCCCTGTCGGCCCCAGGTGTCTCCGTCGACGGAGGCGCCATGCTGACCATTCGACGCGCGCAGGACCGTGGCCACTCCGACCACGGCTGGCTGAGCTCGCACCACACCTTCTCGTTCGCCGACTACCACGACCCGCTCCACATGGGCTTCCGCGCCCTACGGGTGCTCAACGACGACCGCGTGGCGCCGGGGCGAGGCTTCGGCGCGCACCCGCACCGGGACATGGAGATCGTCTCGTACGTGCTCGCAGGCGCGCTCGAGCACCGCGACTCGATGGGCCACGGCTCGGTGATTCGCCCGGGGGACGTCCAGCGCATGAGCGCCGGGACGGGCGTGACCCACAGCGAGTTCAACGCCTCCGCGCGTGAGCCCGTGCACTTCCTGCAGATCTGGCTGCTTCCGTCCAAGCCGGGGCTCGCGCCGAGCTACGAGCAGAAGACCTTCGCGCTCGACGGCGACGACCGCGCCTTCACGCTGCTCGCCTCGCCGGACGGGCGCGACGGGAGCCTGACGGTGCAGACGGCTGGATCGCTGTTCGCTGGGCGATTCGCGCCCGGTCAGCGCGCGCGGTACGAGCTGGGCTACGGGCGGCACGCGTGGGTCCACGTCGCGAAGGGGCGCGTGCGGCTCGACGGGCGCGACCTCGAGGCGGGAGACGCCGTGGGGCTCTCGGACGAGAGCGGCGTCACCCTCGAGGGGCTCGAGGCGAGCGAGCTCCTGCTGTTCGACCTCGCGTGAGCCGACCCACCGAGCGGTAGGGGCCGGGGAGCGCCGATTGCGGGGCCGCCCGAAGCAGCGTACCAATTCGCCCCCATGGACGAGCTCGGCACCGCAGAGCGGGCGCGCCTGTTCGAGCGGTTCGGCCGCTCGTACGAGGCGAACGCCCAGATCTACGCAGAGGGCGACGCGGCAGACACCTGCTTCCTCGTGCAGGAGGGGCGCGTCCGGCTCGTCAGGCATATCCGCTCCGCGGAGCGCAGCCTGACCGTGCTCCGGCCGGGGGACCTCTTCGGGGAGGACGCGCTGCTGCCGACGGCCGTACGGAGCGCCTCCGCTGTCGCGCTGACGCCGGTCACCGTGCTCGCCCTCGACCGCCGGACGTTCGGCGTGATGCTGTCCGGCAACGCCGAGGTCGCGACCCGCTTGGTCGAGCAGCTCGTCCGCCGCCTCCGGGACGCCGAGGAGCAGCTCGAGAACGCCATGCTGCGGGACCACCCGTCGCGCGTCGTCAACACCCTCGTGCGCCTCGCCGCGGGCAGCGTCCCAACCGAGGACGGCTACGCGGTCCAGGTCTCGCCCCTCGAGCTCTCGAGCCGCGTCGGGCTGGACGTCGACACCGTGAAGCGCGTCGTGCAGCAGCTCCGGGACGGCGGCTACCTCCGCATCGTCGAGGAGCGGGTCGTGGTCCCGGATCTCGAGGCGCTGCGCCGCCTCTATCAGCTCCTCGGCATGAAGGAAGAGGTCCGGAGTGCCTGAGCGACCCGTTTTGACGGGCGCGACGGACCTGTCGGCGGGCCGACACCCCCCGGCGACGAGGCGCTCCAGAGGGGCCGGAGCCCCGCAGCGTTTCCTATTGACGGTCCCGACCATGATCGGTAGATCAGGGGGCCTGCAGTCCCCGGCGACCGGGATCACCATGTCTCGGATCACCCACGCTACCTCCCTCGTCGTGCTCGCCCTCGCGCTCCTGCCGGGCTGCGGCGGGGGTCCCACGGCAGAGGAGTCGATGCGGTCGCAGCGCGAGTACGAGCTCGGAGTATCGCTGATGCGAGAGGCCAGCCTCCCGCAGGCGTTCGAGCATCTGCTGGGCGCGGTCCACCTCGACCCGGAGAACGCCGAGGCGCACCACGTGCTCGGCGTCCTGTTCACCGCCCGCGGGGACTACGCCAAGGCAGAGCAGCACCTCGCCATCGCCGGGCGCCTCGCACAAGACCCTTCCCTCGAGGTCCGCCCGAGCCTACGCTCTGAGATTCGCAACAGCCACGCCGTCCTACTCATGCAGCAGCGGAAATTCGACGAGGCGATCGTCGAGCTGCGCGTCGCGGCCAGCGACCTGCTCTACACGACTCCTTATCTCGCTTGGGCCAACCTCGGACTCGCTTACCTCGACAAAGAAGACTATCCGCAGGCGATCTCGGCGCTCGAACAGGCCGTCCGTCTCCAACGCGACTTCTGCTTGGGCTATCTGCGCCTCGGACGAGCTTACTTGGCGACAGAGGACTTCACCCGGGCTGAGACGGCGCTCTCGCGCGTCGTCGAGGTCGACAACGAAACCTGCAACACCACCCAGGAAGCCTGGCAGCTGCGCGGCGAAGCCCGCGCGGGCCTCGGTCACCGCGACGACGCGGCGGCCGACTTCGAGCGCTGCGTCGAGCTCGGTCAAGAGACCGACTCGGGCCACGCGTGCCGGCACTCCCTGGACACCGCTCACAACTGAGTAGGGAGCGTCCGCCCCGGCGGCGCCCCTTCGGAGGAACTCGATGGAGTCAATCGGACGCTATCTACGGAGAGAGCGAGAGCTGCGGCAGGTCTCCTTGGAGGAGCTCGCCCAGACCACGCGCATTCCGCTGAAGATGCTCCAGCACATCGAGGCGGACGACTTCGAGAAGCTGCCGGGCGAGATCTTCGCGCGCGGCTTTCTGAAGTGTTATGCGCGGGCGCTCGGCATCGCTCCGGACGACGTGCTCGCCGTCTACGGGCAGCAGAACCGGCGCGCGATCGTCGCCACGCCGGCGCCGATCATGGCGATCCAGCCGCCCGAGCGCGGACGCCGCTTCGGCATCGCGCTCGCGCTCGTCATCCTGCTGATCCTGTTCACGCTCGCGCTCTCCATCGTCCTCAAGCCGCGGCAGCGCGACACGCAGATCGAGCTCTCCGGGCGGGACGTGCCGGCGCTCACCGTCGACGCGCGCGCGAGCTGAGGCGCCCGACGCGCGCTCGGCTCAGGAGCCTCCCGTGAGCGCGACGCCGGCGACGGGGCGCACCGTGCAGAGCGAGGCGCTCGTCCTGCGCAGCATCGACTACGGCGAGGCGGACCGGATCGTGACGCTGCTCGCGCGCGATCTCGGAAAGCTAGCGGTCATCGCGCGGAGCGCCCGGAAGAGCCAAAAGCGCTTCGCCGGCGCGCTCGAGCCGTTCGCGGTGCTGACGGCGGAGGTCGCGGTCGGACGCGGCGAGGTCTCGCGCCTCGCGTCGGCCTCGATACGGCGGACGTTCCCCTCGATCCTCGGGAACCTCGCCAAGATGCAGGCGGGCGGGCGCGCGCTGGAGCTCGTGCGCGAGGCGCTGCCGAGCGGGCCCGTCGACGCGCGGCTCTTCGACGAGAGGCGCGTCGTGGTGGAGCGGGAGATCCACGACGGCCGGGTCGACCGGACCGCCGCAGCAGCGGAAGCCGAGATCGTGCGACCGCGTTGCGAGCGCGCGGCCTTGACCGTTGGCGCAGCGCGCCT
>CAIUAC010000202.1 GCA_903896985.1 uncultured Sandaracinus sp. | reverse complement strand
GAGGCCCGCGCCGGGCTCGCCTGGCGCGCAGGCAACGGCGCCCGCGCCGAAGAGCTCTACGGCCAAGAGCTGACGCGCACCGGCAGCCTGCGCTTCCGCAACCACCTCCGCGCCGCGCGCCTCGCGACGGGGCGGGCGCTCGAGTAGGCGGGCTCGCGTCGACGCGCTCGAATAGGCGCCTCGGGCCGCGCGCTCGAACAGCCGCGCCGACCACCACCCTCGCTCACGAAGGCGGCGCGCTCGTGGGCACCAGCGTCGGCGCCTGCGCAGGCACGGGAGAGCCCGCGTCGACGCCCGCGTCAGGCGCTCTGCGCGTGGCCCCGCGCACTCCGCCATCAGGCGCGTCTCTCGCGTGACGGGGCGCGGTGAGCGGCGGCTCCGCCTCGTTGCCGAGCGGTAGCGGCTGCGGCGGGCCGTACTCCTGCGCGGCGGCGTCCCAGAGGCGCACGGTGCGCTCGACGTAGCGGACGCACTGCCCGTTCTCGAAGTCCTCGAGGCTCGCCTGGACCGCGGCGAGCGTCGGCACGCGGGTCCAGGTCTCGCAGTCGCGATTGCCTTGGCCGGTCGCGGTCGCCCAGCGCTGCCGCACGACGAGGTCCCGATCGCCGTCGTGGTCTTGGTCCGGGAACGCAACCCACGCGTCGAGCGTCGCGATGCAGCTCGCCTGCGCCTGATACGTCTCCACGAGCAGCGGCGCGCCGCCGTCCACGCGCAGGAACGCCTGAAACGCGGCGACCATCCCGCCGCAGCCGCACTGCTGCGCGTGAAAGAGCGGGTCGCCCGTGACGCGCACGCGATACGGCCCCTCGAGCCCGCGCGCCGCAGGCTCGACGACCACCTTCAGCACGGTCGCGAACGGCCCCACGTTGTCGTCGTCGTACTCGGCGATGCACACGTCCGGATAGAGGACCGCCGCCGAGTCGATCGTCGCCTCACGCGCGCCCGTCGGCACCGACAGCCGCGCGCTCCAGAGGTCCGGACAGAGCCCGTCCACGTGACTCCCGGGCTCCGAGGTAGAGAGCTGCGGCAGCAACACCGGCGGCTGCGCGACGCGGAACGTCACCACCGCGGCGACGCCCGCCGTCCCGCTCCGCGCCTGCACATCGAGCAAGCGGAGGTCCGGGTCGTCTTCTGGTCCGCCGAAGTTCAGCTCTGCCGGGCGCCCCCCTTCGACGTGCCGGAGCAGCGCGCGCGGGAACGCGCGACGAAGCGCGCGGACGATGAGCGCGTCCGCGCGATGGGTCGGCGTGCCCGCCCAAGCGACGAGCGGCGTCGTCGTACTCTCCGGCGGGGCACGGCGCTGCGCGCGAGCCGTCGAGACGGTGAGGAGGCCCAGCACGGCGACGGCGGAGGCGAGCGCGAGGAAGCTCGAACCCCTGACAAAGGAAGGCGAGAGTGGGCGCACGCCTCAGAGGCTGTCAAACGGCGTCTGCGAAGTCAAAGAGGAACACCCCCCGCGCGCTCACCCCGCAGCACCACCCGCCGCTCGTGGTAAAAGCGGGCCGATGGCCGCGGGAATGGTGAAGATGCGAGACCGACCTGAGGCGTTCGTGACGTGGCTCCTCGCGGACCGCGGCCGCCGCGCGCTCGAGGGCGCCGCGCTGCTCGTCGTGTTCGTCGCCATCGCCTGGCCGCTCGCGCGCGCCGCGTGGCTGCCCTTCGTCGACTACCCCGAGCACCTCGGCACGATCGCCGCG
>CAIUAC010000201.1 GCA_903896985.1 uncultured Sandaracinus sp. | reverse complement strand
GCAGCAGTGAGCGTGTCGTCGGACGCAGCAGTGAGCGTGTCGTCGGACGCAGCAGTGAGCGTGTCGTCGGACGCAGCAGTGAGCGTGTCGTCGGACGCAGCAGTGAGCGTGTCCAACGCCATGTCCGAGGGGTCGCCTGCGCCGGTCTCCGCGAACACACGCCTGCTCGGGCTCGTCGTGCTGACGGTCCTCGCGCTCGCGATGCTCCTGCTGTGGAGGAGCGCCGCGGGGAAGCCCGACACGACGCGCTCGCGGGCGGCGTGCGCCCTGGCCCGCCCACACTTCGCGGCGTTTCAGCGCTGCCTGCTCGGTGCGCCGCTCACGCCGGGCGAGAAGCCAGGGGAGCGCTTGCGCAACGTCGTGCTCGCGAACGAGACGCTCGCGCCCGACGCGACCTGGCCGCGCCGCTGCGGGACCTACGCGCAGGAGGTCGTGCGGCTGCTCAACCCCGTGCGCGCCGAGGACCCGCGCGTCGATCGGGTGGTCTCAGGGCTGTGGAGCGCGCACATCGCGCTCTCTCATCGGCGCGCGCCGACGGGTGTGGACGCCGTGTGGGAGGCGGCTGAGCGCATCTCCGTGGTGGGCGCACCGGCGTCGTCCGACGTCCCCGCCGCGCGCGCGCCGCTGCATCCGCTCTCGGGTGTCGAGGCGAGCGCCGCGCTGCTCGGTCCGCGGCGCGAGCGTGTGCTCGGAGTCGAGGCCTCGCGGCTGCTGTTCGCTGGGCCGACGCTGCGCTTCTGTCGCGTTCATGGCGCGCGCGCCACGTGCGCAGACGGCCCCGCGCTCGAGCGCTCCGTCGGCTACTCGCTCGTGCCGAGCGCTGTCGGGGGCACGCAGGCGCAGCCCGCTGACGTCGTGCTCGCGCGCGCGAGCGGCGCGCCGGCACGCCTCTTCGACGCCGCGTCGTGGGCGGTGCTCGGCGCGCGTGAGCGCGTGTACGCAGCGTACTCGCAGCGCGGCGGAGTCGTCGTCGTGCGCGAGGGCGAGCGCACGCCCGGGGGCGTCGCGCGGTCGATCGTCTTCGAGAGCTTGGTCGACGCCGGCGCTCCGCCCGTGGAGGTGCGCAATCCGCTCTCCCTCGTCATGCCGCCCGAGGTCGTCGCGGGCTTCGTGTACTACGGCCACGCTGATCTGCGCGAGCGTGCGCCGAGCGCTCCCGCACCGACGCCTCGCGGCGTCGAGCTCAGCGTCGCGTGGCTCCCCGCGGACGCGACCTCGCCTCGCCCGCCGCCTGAGCGCGTGACGCGCCCGGCGCTCCCGGTGCAGACCCTCGCCTGCGCGAGCGACACGGGGCGCGCGTTCGCGTTCCTCGATCCCGCCGCCGAGGACCCCGACGGCCAAGCGCCGCGCGCGCTCGAGGTGCGCTTCTACGATGCGCAGGGCGCGAGCCGCGCGGTCGTCCACGGCGAGCTCGCCGGCACGGGCGCCGCCATGGAGTGCCTCGGCGACGCGGTCTGGCTGCTCGCCCGCAAGCAGGTCGCGGCCGACGCGCACCGCGCCGTACGCCTCGGGGGCGCGCGCTGCACGCCTGCGGGTTGCGTGACGATGACCGCGACGCTGGCCCGCATGAACGACGTGCCGGACGCCGTCACCATGAGCGATGGGCGCGTGCTCGTCGTCTATCGCACCGCGGCGGCGGGCGGGCTCCGCGCTCGGATCGCGGCGCTCTCCGATCTCGCGGGCGCGCGCGAGTTCGTGCTCTCCGACGAGGCGGCGTACGGCGGCATCGAGACCTCGCGGCGCTGGCTCGTGCGCGCAGACGACGCCGCGCTGCTCGTGCTCGAGACGCGCGCTGGCATCGTCGCTTTGCGCATCGGCGCCGACGGTACGGCGACGCTCGTGCGCCCCTGACGTTCGAGCGCTGAGCTGGCTCAGTCCCGCGTGAGCGCGGCGTGGAGCGCGCCGATCAGCCCGACGCGCGTATTGAGCACGACGCTGACGCGCGTCGCCTCGAGCAAGGACGACATCCTCCCCTTGTCCCGAAATGCCTGGAGAAAGCCGCCTTCGCGGAGCTTCGGCAGGAGACGCGGCGCGACGCCGCCGGCGACGTAGAGGCCGCCCTTCGGCAGCACCTTGAGCGCGAGGTTGCCCGCCTCGGCGCCGTACAAGCTGAGGAAGAACTCCACCGTGCGCACGCACGCCGGGTCGTCGCCGGCGAGCGCGCGCTCGCCGATGACCGCGCTCGGGTCCTCGACGGCCATGCGTGTGTGGGTGTCCGAGCGCTCCGGCACGAGGCCCTTGTGCACGAGGAAGCGATAGAGCGTGACGAGCGCCGGCCCCGAGACGACGCGCTCGTAGCTGACGCGCTCGTGCCGCTCGAGCAGGTAGCGGAGCAGCTCGATCTCGAGCTCGTTACGCGGCGCGAAGTCGCAGTGTCCGCCCTCCGAGGCGATCACCTTCCACTGCCCGCCGACCGGCAGCACGATCGCCTCGCCGAGCCCCGTCCCGGCGCCGAGGATCGCGATGGGGCCGCCCGGCTCGACGACGCCCTCCTGCAGCACCTCGAGGTCCTCGGGCGCGAGCCTCGGGATGCCGAGCGCGACGGCGTGAAAGTCGTTGATCAGCCGCACTCGACCGATGCCGAGCGTCCGCTCGAGCGCGCGCGCGTCGATGCGCCAAGGCAGGTTCGTCGTGCGCGCCGTCTGCCCGCCGTCCGCGTCGACGCTCATCGGCCCCGCGACGCCGATGCCCGCGTGGCTCACGGTCGGTAGATCCGCGCCGAGGAAGATCCCGATCAGGTCCGCGAGCCCAGGGAAGTCGCGGCTCGCGTAGCGACCGCTCCGCACCTCGCGCTGAAAGCCCTCGTCGTCCACCTCGTGGAGCGAGAGCAGGGTCTTGGTGCCGCCGACGTCCGCCGCGAGTACGCGCATGGCCGAGACTGTACCTGGCGACGCGCCGCGCGGCCTGATACGAACGCGCAATCGTGCGAAGGCTAGGTGTCGACCCGGGGGATGCGCGCGTCGGCCTGGCGGTCTCGGACGCCGACGATCTGCTCGCGACGCCGCTCTGCACCGTCGCGGCGCGCGGGGAGGGCGACCCGGCCAAGCTGATCGCGGCCGAGGCCGCCCGCACGGGCTGCGAGGAGATCATCGTCGGGCTGCCGCGCAACCTCGACGGCAGCGAGGGCGGCGCCGCGCGCAAGGCTCGGCTGCTCGCGGGGCGCATTCACGCGGCGACCGGGCTGCGCGTCGTGCTCTGGGACGAGCGGCTGACGACGGCCGAGGCGCATCGCGCGCTCGGCAACGCCGACCTGAGCGAGCGCGAGCAGCGCCGCGTGATCGATCAGGTCGCCGCGACGATCCTGCTGCAGAGCTATCTCGACGCGCGGGCGGCGCGCAAGCGCGAGGCGCGCGAGAAGAAGCGTGACAAGTCGGCCGCCGCGGGTCAGACGGAGAGCGAGTGGAGCGCAAGAAGCGAGGACGCGGCGAACGCAGCGAACGCAGCGAACCCGCCGAGCGAGGCGAGCGTCCCCGCGCCCGGAGGGAGCGCCCGACGCGGAGCCCCCGGAGCCCGCGACGCCCGCGAGCGTCGTCGGCGGTAGCGAAGAACGCGGCGCGCGCTGCTGCGATCGGGCGCCTCGTCCGCGCGGGGGTCGCGGGGTTGCTCGCGGTCTTGCTCGTCGGCGGGCTCGCGCTCGGGCTGACGCGCGCGGGGCGGGCGCTCTTGCACCGCGTCGTCGCGATGTTCGGCGACGAGTCGCCGCGCGTGACGATCCCCGAGGGCTTCAGCCGCTTCGACATCGCGGACCGCCTCGCCGCGCGCGGCATCTGCGGTCGCGACGCGTTCCTCGCCGCGACGACCGATCTGGCGCTGCTCGCCTCGCTCGAGGTGCCGGGCGGGAGCGCCGAGGGCTACCTCTTCCCGGACACCTACGACCTCGAGAAGGGCGCGGCGCCGGCGGAGATCGTGCGCCGCATGGTCGAGAACTTCCGCGCGCGCACGGGGGCGCTCTTCGCCGAGCACGCGGGCGCGCAGCAACCGACGCCGCACGACGCGCTCGTGCTCGCGTCCGTCGTCGAGAAGGAGGCGGTCGCCGCCGAGGAGCAGCCCGTGATCGCGGGCGTGTTCTGGAATCGCCTCCGCCGCGGCGAGTTCACGCCGCATCGCCTGCAGGCGGATCCGACCGTCTCGTACGGCTGCCGCGCGCTGCCTGCGTCTGCGCCCTCGTGCGCTCGCTTCGACGGGCACCGCATCACCCGCACGATGACGAACGACGGGCTCAACCCGTACAACACCTATCGCAACGACGGACTGCCGCCTGGCCCGATCTCCAACCCGGGGCTCGGTGCGCTACGCGCCGCGCTCGAGCCCGCGCAGCACGACTACTTCTACTTCGTCGCGCGCGGGGATCACCGGCACACGTTCAGTCGCACGCTCGCGGAGCACGACTCCGCGGTCGGCGCCTATCACGAGCGACTCGAGAAGGCGCCCCAATAGCCAACTCCGGCTGAGCGCCGCCGCGCCGCCGACAGGGCGCTTCAGCGGCGTCGACGGGCAGCGACGAGGAGCGCGAGCCCACCGAGCATCGCGAGCCCGGCGCCCGCAGCGCCGGCGGTGCCCGCGTGCGAGGTGCTGCAGCTGCTGTCCTTCGTCGTCGGCGCGGGCGCCGGCCCGGAGTCGGGCGGTGCGACGTCGGCGCGAGCCGTGGACGTGATCAGCACGAGGGCGAGGGCGAGGGGCGCAAGCAGGCTGGCGAGGTGGCGCATGGAGAGACTGTAGCGGCGCGGGCGGCGGGCGCGCAAGACTGGCCCAGCCTTGGAGCGGGGCGCGACGTGCGATACCGTCCGCCGCGATGACCGAACCCGACGCACGCAATCTCGCCTGGCATTCTGGGGAAGTCGGGCGCGACGACCGTGAGCGACTGCTCGGCCACAGAGGCGTCACGCTCTGGCTCACGGGCTTGTCGGGCTCGGGCAAGAGCACCGTCGCGCGCCGCGTCGAGCGCCTGCTCGTCGAGCGCGGCGTGCTCGCCTACGTGCTCGACGGCGACAACGTGCGGCACGGACTCAACCGCGACCTCGGCTTTGGTCCGGCGCAGCGCAGCGAGAACATCCGACGCATCGCGGAGGTCGCCAAGCTCCTCACGGACGCGGGGCTCGTCACGATCACTGCGTTCATCTCGCCGTATCGCGCCGACCGAGCGCAGGCGCGCGCGCTGCTCGGCGGCAGTGATTTCTTGGAGATCTACTGCGCGGCGACGATCGAGGAGTGCGAAGCGCGGGACCCGAAGGGTCTCTACGCGAGGGCGCGCGCGGGCGAGATCCCCGAGTTCACGGGGATCAGCGCGCCCTACGAAGCGCCCGAGCACGCGGAACTCGAGCTTCCGACGGGGCGGGAGGACGCCGACGCGAGCGCCCGGAAGGTGCTCGCCTTCCTGACGGAGCGAGGCTACATACCGGCCGCCAATGCTTGAGGCGCCGCACGACGCGGCGCGTCAGCGTGGAGTCGATTTGTCGCGGCGAGGGGCCGCGACCGGAGAACGCGAATGAAGAAGCATCTGATGAACGTAATGCTGTGCATGACCCTCCTCGTCGGAGGCTGCGGCGGCGGCGACGAGGTCGTGAACACGAACGACACGGCGACCGACACGACCGCGGGCAGCGAAGGCACGGACACGACCGCCACGGCGGACGCCGTCGAGACGCCCGTCGAGACCCCCCCGCCGCCCGCCCCGGCGCGCGTCCGCGTGATCCACGCCTCGCCCGACGCGGCCGCCGCGGCCGTCGCGATCTACGTCGATGGCTCGGCGACGCCCGCCATCCCGTCGCTCGCCTACAAGGCCGCGACCGCCTACGCCGACATGCCCGGCGGCGCTCATCAGGTCGCCGTTCGCCCCGCGGCTGCCGCGGCCGACAGCGCGCCCGTGCTCCAGGGCCCGACGCCCGAGCTCGCGGCGGGCACGTCCTACACGGTGATCGCGCATGGCCTCGCGTCGGGCACCCCCGCCCTCGCGCTCGCCGCCGCGGCTGACGACGGCCCCGCGCCCGACGCGACGCACGCCAGCATCCGCTTCTTCCACGCGCTCGTCGGCGTCGCGAACGTCGACGTCTGCGTCCCCGGCGCGACCGCGCGCGCGGCTGGCACGCCGGTCTTCACGAACGTCGCCTACGGCGCGTTCGGCGCATGGGCGAACGTGGCCGCGGGCGCCGCGGTGACGCTCCAGATCCGCGCCGCCAACGAGGCGACGCCGTGCTCGGGCCGTCAGGCTGGCTCGGTCTCCATCACGCCGACGACCGGCGTGTGGACGGCCGTCGCGGTCGGTCGCGCCACGGGCCGCCCCGCGGTCGCGAAGGAGCTTCTGCTCGTCGCCGACGGCGCGTCGGAAGTGACGACGGTCGCGATCGGTCGCTGAACAGCGCCTGATTCGGGCTCGTGAGAGCGGCGTGCACCATCCCGGTGCGCGCCGTTTTCTTTTGGTGCAGGCGTCGGCGTCGTACGCGCAGAAATCCCTGTAAATCGTTGGTTCGAGCGCTTGGTACGCCCCTCGCAAAGAAGCCCTCTCGAGCGTCGAAATCACGGCGCCAGGAGGATGCGGATCATGTCGATGGAGCTTCGGTTCTGGGGTGTTCGGGGCAGCATCGCGACGCCGGGCGCTGAGACGGCGGGCGTCGGCGGCAACACCAGCTGCGTCGAGGTGCGCGCCGGGCGCACCTGCCTCGTGCTCGACGCGGGCACGGGCATCCGTCGCCTCGGCGACTCGCTGATGCGGGAGGGCGTCGACGAGGTGACGCTGCTCCTCTCGCACCTGCACTGGGACCACATCCAGGGGCTGCCGTTCTTCACGCCGGTCTACGTCCCGCGCACGAAGCTCGCGGTCGTCGGCGCGGGCGTGCCGAGCCTCTCGCTCCGCGACGCGCTCGCGCACCAGATGGTCGCGCCGGTGTTCCCGATTCGCCTCGACGAGCTGCCGTGTCAGCTCGGCACGCGCGAGGTCAAGAGCGGCGACACGCTCCACGTCGGCAACGCGTGCGTGCGCGTGCTCCGCGCGCAGCATCCGGGCGGCGTGATGGCGTACCGCATCGAGCACGAGGGGCGCAGCATCGTCTACGCGACGGACGTCGAGCACTACGCCTGCGTCGACCCCGCGCTCCGGGCCTTCGCGACCGGCGCCGATGTGCTCATCTACGACTCGCAGTACACGCCGGAGGAGTACTGCGGCGCCGTCGGGCGCGCGAAGCTCGGCTGGGGGCACAGCACCTACGAGGCGGGCGCGGCGCTCGCGCACGCGGCCGGCGTCGGCACGTACGTGCTCTTTCACCACGACCCGCTGCGCACGGACGCGGGCGTCGCGGAGCTCGAGCAGCGAGCGCGGGCGCACTTCGCCGACTCGGTGGCGGCGCGCGAGGGGATGAGCTTCTCGCTCGAGGCGCGCGTCACGCAGGCCGCGTGATGGGCGCGGCGATTCCGATATACTCGGGCGCGCCCCCCTCGATGACGCGCCTCTCGCTGCTCGTCGACCTCGCGTCGCTGCTCGCGCGCGAGGTCGACCTCGACGCTCTCCTCGCCACCGCCGGTGAGCGGCTCGCGCACGCGCTCTCCGCGGACCGCGCGACGGTGTGGCTCGTGGACGCAGAGAGCGGCGACCTCGT
>CAIUAC010000200.1 GCA_903896985.1 uncultured Sandaracinus sp. | reverse complement strand
GTCGCAGCGCGCCGCGTCGTTCGCGCTCCAGGCGACGCGCGAGGTCGCCACCGCGCAGACCTCGCACGCGTTCGTCGGGTTCACCTGCCCGGCGCCGTAGCAGCTGCCGCCGATCACGCAGCCGGTGCACGTCGCCACGCAAGCGTCCGTCGCGCTGTCGCAGAGCTGACCGGCGGGGCACGTCGTCACGCCGTGCGCGCACGCGCTCGCCGCCTCGTCGCAGGTCTCGGTGCCGTCGCACGCGACGCCGTCGTCGCAAGCGCGCGCCGCGCCGCCGCACGCGCGGTCCGCGCACACATCGCCCGTCGTGCAGAACAGCCCGTCGTCGCAGGCGCTGCCGTCGTTCGCGCTCCAAGCCGTCGGCGCGAGCGCCGCGGTGCAGACCTCACACGGGTTCGCCGGGTTCCGCACTCCGTCGGGGAAGCACGTCCCCTCGACCAGGCAGCCCGTCGCGCACTCTCCCGGGAGCGGTCCGCCGTCCGGCGCCGGGCCCGCGTCTTCCATCGCCGGACCCGAGTCCCCATCGCCGACGATCTTCGCTCCACAGGCGGTGAGCGACAGAGACATCAGCAGCGCAGCGAGCCATCCCAGTCGAGCGTGAGCGAGCTTCATGTAGTCCATCTCCCGGCCCTGAGGGCCGTCACGGGAAACGGTGAGTGTAGGGAACGCTGCAGCTTTTGTAAGCCTTGATGCGCGCCGCTCCCTCGGATCGCGCCCGCGCCGCGCGTGAGCCGCGGGCGCCCACGCGCGCCCGCGCTCAGGGACCGAGCGTGATGCGGTAGACCACGTTGCTCTCGCCGGTCCCGACGTAGAGCGCGCGGTCGGGGACCGACACCGTGCAACTGCCGTTGTTGCCGTGGCTCAGCGGGAAGTCCGGGATTCGAGCCCAGAGGTTGGTCGCGATCGTGTACTGCCACATGGTGACGCCAGCGCTGTCGCCCGCCGCGTAGATGTGCCCCGAGCGATCGCTGCAGAAGATGTCGTTCAGCGTCGGCTCCGGGATCGAGGCGCGGGTCGTGACGGCGTGCGTCGCGAGGTCGAAGCGATAGAGGTTCGGCGCGCCGAAGGCCCCGAAGTAGATCGCGTTGTCGCCCGGGTCATAGCCCATGCGCGTCTCGGACAAGGACCCGTACGGGGTCGCATACGAGGTGACGACGCCCGTCGCGACGTCGTACGAGATCATCGGCCCCGACCCTGCGTGTCCCCAGATATGCCCTGAGTTATCCGACTCGGTCATGTTGGAGTCGTCCCCGCCGACGTACGTGCCGCGCGTCGCCCAGGTGTTGGTCGCCACCGTGTACGAGTAGATGGACCCGTTGCGGATCATGTAGAGGTTGCCCGCCCAGGGAGCCATGGTGGCCCAGTAAGAGGCGTAAGGCGCGACGCTCGTGACCGCAGCCCAGGTGTTCGTCGACGACGTGTACGCCTGCGCGGTCGTCGCGACCGTGTTGTAGAGCCGCGCGATGTCGGCAGGCTGATGGGTCATCAGCGCGGCGGTGGGCTGCCCCCCCGCTGCGAGCGCCACCCAAGCCGCCCCGACGGTGCCGTTGAACACGCCGCCGACCGCACAGACGCCGGCGGTGCAGGTCCCGCTCGCGCAGACGTTCCCGCAGGCGCCGCAGTTCGTCGCGCTCGTCAGGATGTTGGTCTCGCAGCCCGCCGCCGTCGTGCAGTCGCGGAAGCCCGTGCTGCAGAAGAAGAGGCAGGTGCTCGCCGCGCACGCGGGGCTCGCGTTCGCTGCGGCCGGACAGCTGACGCCGCACGCGCCGCAGTTCACGGGGTCATGCGTCGTGGTCGTGCACGTCGAGCCGCAGAGCGTCGTGCCACCGACGCAGCTGAGCACGCAGGCGTTCGTCGCCGTGTTGCAGAGCTGCCCGCCGGTGCACGTGGTCGTGCCCGCGTCGCAGCGGTCTGTCGCCTCGTTGCAGGTCTCCGTGCCGTTGCACGTCACCGTGTCCGCGCACGCGCGCGCCGCGCCGGCGCCGCAGACCGCGGCGGCCGAGCACGTCTCGCCGACGGTGCAATAGAGCCCATCGTCGCAGCTCGCCCCGGTGTTCGGGCTCCACGCGGTCGCCGTGAACGCGGGCGCGCAGACCTGGCACGCGTTCACCGGATTGCGCGTCCCGCTCGCGTAGCAGACGCCGCCGACCACGCAGCCCGCGCACGTCGTCACGCACGTGTCGGTCGTCGGGTTGCAGAGCTCCGTCGACGCGCACGTCGAGGTCCCCGCGACGCACGCGTTCGTCGTCTCGTTGCACGTCTCCGCGCCGTTGCAGCCGACGCCGTCCGTGCAGCTTCGCGCGCTGCCGCCGCAGTTGGTGCCCGTGCACACGTCGCCGTCCGTGCAGAACAGCCCGTCGTCGCAGCGGGCGCCGTCGTTCGCGCTCCACGCGCTGCGCGAGGTCGCGACCGCGCAGACCTCGCACGCGTTCGCCGGGTTCACCTGCCCGGCGCCGTAGCAGCTGCCGCCGATCACGCAGCCCGTGCACGTCGTCACGCAGGTGTCGGTCGCGCCGTCGCAGACCTGCGCCGCAGCGCACGTCGTCACTCCGGGCGCGCACGCGTTCGCCGCCTCGTCGCAAGTCTCGGCGCCGTCGCACGCGACGCCGTCGTCGCAGACTCGCGCCGCGCCGCCGCAGGTGGTGCCCGTGCACACGTCGCCGTCCGTGCAGAACGCCCCGTCGTCGCAGCGCGCGCCCTCGTTCGCGCTCCACGCGCTGCGCGTCACCGCCACCTTACAGGTTTGGCAAGGATTCAGCGCGTCGAGCTGCCCGTCGCCGTAGCACGCGCCGTCGATCAGACAGCCCGTGCACTCGAGCACGCACGCGCCGCTCAGCGCGTCGCAGATCTGCCCGCCCGAGCACGTCGGCGTCCCCGGCTCGCAGGCGCTCGCGCTCTCGTTGCAGGTCGCGACGCCGTTGCACGCGATGCCGTCGTCGCACGCTCGAGGCGCGCCCGCGCACGCGCCCGCCGCGCACACATCGCCCGTCGTGCAGAACGCGCCGTCGTCGCAGAGGCCGCCATCGTTCGCGCTCCACGCGGTCGCCGCGAGCGCCGCCGCGCAGACCTCGCACGGGTTCGCCGGGTTGACGACGCCGTCGGGGAAGCACGTCCCCTCGACCAGGCAGCCCGCCGCGCACTCCACCGGCGCCGGTCCGCCGTCCGGCGCAGGACCCGAGTCGCTGCCAGCGTCCTCGACCGCCGGCCCAGCGTCCCCATCGCCGACGAGCTTCGCCCCGCACGCCGTCAGCGTGAGCGACAGCAGCAGGAGAGCGAACGACCCCGGGCGAACGTCAGCGAGCTTCATGGAGACCCTCTCTCGGCCCGAAGGCCCGTGGCGCGAGCGGCTGAACTCCGGAGGCCTCCGACCGCGGGCGACGTCGCTCGCCTCGAGACCCGACCTTCCGGCTTCAGCGGATCTGCGCAGTCTAAACGGAACCGCTCTTCCCTGAATACAGATTATTTTTGGCAAGACAGAACGGAGAGATGCGTCTTATACAGGGGCTCTCGACCGCTCACGACACGCGCGCGGTTCGCAGCCTGAGAGACACGATGAGCACGCTCGCCCCCTCGCTCTGGACCGCCCACGGTGGAAGATCGCTCGCGGTGACGCTCTCGTTCGTCTGCGCGCTCGTCGGCGGCGTGGCGGTCGCGCAGGCGGACGCCGGGACGCACGCGCTCCATCTCGAGGGCGGGCTCGCGATGCCGCTGACCGAGCCGCAGGCGTCGGAGTTCGGCCTCGGCGGCGAGCTTGCGCTCGGCTACGAGCTGCGCCCGATGGCGTGGCTGGGCCTCGAGGCGCGCGTGTCGGCCCTCTGGCTGCCCTCGAGCACCTCAGCCCCGACGGTCGACGGCTACGGCGGCTACTACGCGCCGGGCGTCGGCGTGCGCCTGCACCCCTTCGCGAAGCTCGCGGTCGGCGATCTCTGGCTCGCCGGCACCGGCACGGTCGTGTTCACGGGGGAGGTCGTCAAGCCCGGCCTCGAGGTCGGCCTCGGCTTCGACTTCGACCTCCTCTGGTGGCTCCGCGTGGGCCCCTTCGTCCGCTATCACCACGTCTTTCAGACTGACGCGGGCGGCGCCGACGCGGGCGTCGTCACGTTCGGCCTCTCGCTCGCGTTCTTCGGCATCGAGCCGCCGCGCGACGACGACGAGGACGGCATCTTCGAGCCGGCCGATGGCTGCCCGACGCGGGCTGAGGACGTCGACCACTTCGAGGACGCGGACGGCTGCCCCGACCCGGACAACGACGCCGACGGCGTGCTCGACGCGAGCGACCGCTGCGCGACCGAGCAAGAGGATCGCGACGCCTTCCAAGACGGCGACGGCTGCCCCGACCCGGACAACGACGCCGATGGCCTGCTCGACGCGGTCGACCAGTGCCGCGACGCGGCCGAGGACCCGGACCACTTCCAGGACGAGGACGGCTGCCCCGATCCCGACAACGACGCCGACGGCGTCCTCGACGCGACGGATCGCTGCCCGCTCGAGGCCGAGACG
>CAIUAC010000199.1 GCA_903896985.1 uncultured Sandaracinus sp. | reverse complement strand
CTTCCGCAGCCTCGGCGGGCCGCTCGGCTACGTGGGCGACGGACTGCACGTCGGGCAGCGCGGCGTCGCGGGGAGCGACGACCTCCCCGGGCCGCGCTTCGCTTCGTTCGAGAATCTGGGCATCTCTGGGCCCGTGTGGGGAGGCTCCCCGGTCACGACGAACGCCCACGCCGACGTGCTCTACACGGGCCCGGACGGCGCCGACCGCGCGCAGCGACTGTCGCTCTCGTTCCGCGGCTGCGACTGACGAGCTCCGGGAAAGCGCCCGGCGCGCGCGGCGCGATTGCTTCGCGCGCGCCTCTGCTGGCACGATGAGCGCGATGCCCTCCCCCGCCCGCCGCGCTCTCTCGCACGCTGTCTTCGCTGGGTTCCTCGCGCTCGCGGCAGGCGCAGCAGGTTGCACGACGAGCGTCGACGACGTCGCGGACTTCGACAGCGGCGCGGACCTCGGCGTCGACGGCGGCACCGTGGACGCGGGACCGCCGCTCGCGCCCTGGCCGCACACGCTGCCTGCGTCGGAGACGCTCGGCACGGTGCGCGGACTCCGCGTGATGCGCGCGATCATTCACTCGCACTCGCCGCTCTCGCACGACGCGTGCGACGGCGCGGGCTTCGCCGACGGCGTGCTCCTCGATGTGTCGTGTCTCGATCACATGCATGACGCGGTGTGCGCGCTGAACGTCGATGTCCTCAACCTCACCGATCACGCAGAGCACATCTTCGAGGTCACGCACGAGGAGGAGTTCTGGGAGCGCCCGGGCGACACCGAGGTGCGCACTCCGGACGGGGACCTCGCCGCGGTGAACTGGGCTTGTGGCGATGGGCGCTCGGTCATCGTCACGGTCGGGACGGAGAACGCGCTGATGCCGATTGGCCTCTTGCGACACCCGACGACCTCGACCGATCCGGCGGTGATCGCCGAGGCGTATCGCGCGGATGGGCCCGCCGCGGTGCAGGCGTTTCACGACGCGGGCGGCCTCGTGATGGTGCCGCACACCGAGAGTCGAGACCTCGAGTATCTGCGCACGCTCGGCATGGACGGGATGGAGATCTACAACATCCACGCGAACATGGACCCGGACATCCGCTTCGACTTCCTCGGGCTCGGCAGGCTCGACTACGTCTCGACGGTGCTCTCGTTCCTCGGGATCACGAGCCGCCTCGAGCCGGATCTCGCGTTCCTCGGGTTCTTCTCGGAGAATCAAAACGACCTCGACAAGTGGGACGCGCTCCTCGCGTCGGGCGTCGAGGTCACCGGCATCAACGGCTGTGACGCGCACGAGAACACCTTCCCGCAGCTGATGAAGGACGGCGAGCGCGTGGACAGCTATCGGCGCCTGATGCGCTGGGCGACGGTGCACCTGCGGGTGCCGGAGCGCTCGCTCGCGGCGCAGCAAGCGGCGCTCGTCGCGGGGCGCGCGTACGTCGCCTTCGAGGTGTTCGGGACGCCGGTCGGCTTCGACTTCTACGCGCAGGACCCGGGCAGCGCGACCTACGAGATGGGCGCGCACGCGCCCGTCGGGGCGACGCTGCACGTCGTGCGACCGACGATGTCCGCCGACGTGCCGGATGGCGCGCTCGCGCTCGTCTCGATGCGCATCGTGCGCTCGACGGCGACGGGCGCGGTCGAGGTCGCGCAGGGGACGGGCGAGACGCTCGACTTCGTGCCGACGGAGCCGGGCGCCTATCGCGCCGAGGTGCGCATCGTGCCTGAGCACGCGCGCCCGTATCTCAGCAGGCTCGCGGACACGCTGATCAAAGACTATGTGTGGGTGTACGCGAATCCCGTCTATTTCGACGTCGCGCCCTGAGCAGACTCGGCGCCCCGGGCAGACGCGGCACACTGTGCTGACGCGGCACTCCTCAGCACAGGAGTCGCGCGCGCCCTCACTTGCTCTGCGGAGCCATCACCTCGCCGAGCGCGCGCAGGAGCGTCTCTGTCTCGTACGGCTTGCTGAGGAACGCCGCCGGGAGCACCGGGTGCTCGCCCTCCATCACCTGCGCCTCGCTGTAGCCGCTCGCGAGGAGCACGGGGACGTCGGGCGCGAGCAGATGCAGCGCGTTCAGCGTCTCCCATCCGTCCATCTGCGGCATGCTCACGTCGCAGAGCACGCAGCGGATCTCGCTCTGATGCTTGCGAAATAGCTCCACCGCTTGCGCGCCGTCGTCCGCCGACACCACGACGTAGCCCGCGCGGCGCAGCACGCGCGCGACCGCGCGGCGCACGCCTGCCTCGTCGTCCACGAGCAGCACGGTCCCGCGCGCGGCGGTCAGCGGCACGCGCAGGCGCGGCGCCGGCTTGCGCAGAGGCGCGCCCTCCACGACGGGCAGGTAGACGCGGAACACGCTCCCGCGCCCGGGCTCGCTCTCGACGCTGATCGCGCCGTCGTGCGCGCGCACGATGCCGAGCGCGACGGGCAGCCCGAGGCCGCGCCCGACGAACTTGGTCGAGAAGAACGGATCGAAGAGGCGCTCGAGGTCCCCTGCGGCGATGCCTGAGCCGGAGTCCGCGACCTCGAGGCAGGCGTACCTCTCGGCGCGCGGGCGCCAGTCCAAGGGGAAGCGATTCTCGCTGTACAGGTCGTCGGCGGGGACGGTGTGCAGGCTGACGCGGACCGGGCCGCGCGCGTCGGTGCTCGCCTCGGCGGCGTTGCTGACGAGGCTGCTGAGGACGCGCTGCAGCTGCGGCAAATTGCCGCGTACGCCGACGCCCGGCTCGATCACGCCCAGCTCCACCGAGACGCCCGCCGGGGCGCCGGCGCTGAGCGCGGGCTGCTGCTCTGAGCAGAGCTCCGAGAGGTCGAGCACCTCGCGCGCGCCCTGGCTGTG
>CAIUAC010000198.1 GCA_903896985.1 uncultured Sandaracinus sp. | reverse complement strand
GGGTGCGCTGAAGATCGCGCCGATTCCCGAGCCGATACCCAGCGACACCGCGAGACGTCCGTCGTCGTCGGACAGATTCAGCCGCCGGGTCAACAGCGAACCGAACCCGGCCGAGATCTGCGCGGTCGGGCGAGCCTCGGTGCTCGTACCGTTCCCGCACGCCGCCGACGATCACCAGACGAAGAACGCCGCCTCGCTCGCCAAGGACGGCGCAGCGATCCTGCTGCCCCAGTCGGAGCTCACGCCGGAGCGCCTCGCCACCGAGGTCCGCGCGCTGCTCCACGACGACGCGCGTCGCATGGCGATGGCAGCCGCCGCGCGTCGCCGCGGTCACCCGGACGCCGCCGCTGCGATCGTCGACGACCTGACGGCGTGGCTCGGCGGCGCCCAGATCGCGGGCAACGACGACGGCGCCGGCGGCGACGCGGAGCCGTCCGCGTCGCACGACGAAGAGTCGGCCGACTCGACCGCTGAGGACGCCGACGCCCGCGAAGAGGCGCGCGACGCCGACTCTGCGACGCGCACCGTGCAGACCGCGACGATCCCTCCGGCGCTCGACCAGCACGCCGCCCGCCGCAGAAAGCGCAGCGTTCGTTCGCGGCTGCCGGCCGTCGTTCCGCTCGGCGCGACCGGCACCTGGGAGTGAGCGCGGCGCTCGCCCGAGCGCAGCCCGCTCGAGCGCAGCCCGGGGGCACGCCGCCCGCCGATTTTTGCGCGTTGAAGCGCCCTCGATGCTACCTACGGCCGAGGTCTGCGCATGTTCAGAGGACGCGTCCGCTCCATTCACTTCGTCGGCATCGGCGGCATCGGCATGAGCGGCATCGCCGAGGTGCTGCTCGCGACGGGCTTCGGCGTCAGCGGCTCTGACGCGAAGGCGAGCGACACGACGCGCCGGCTCGTGGAGCTCGGCGCGCGCGTAGAGGTCGGGCATCGCGCCGAGAACCTCGGGGACGCGGACGTCGTCGTGTTCTCGTCCGCCGTCGCCAAGGACAACCCAGAGCTGGTCCGCGCGCGCGAGCGAGCGGTGCCCGTCATCCCGCGCGCCGAGATGCTCGCGGAGCTGATGCGCCTCAAGGAGGGCGTCGCGATCGCGGGCTCGCACGGCAAGACGACGACGACCTCGCTCGTCGCGACGGTGCTCCACCACGCTGGGCTCGATCCGACGGTGATCATCGGCGGCAAGCTCAACGCGCTCGGCTCGAACGCGAAGCGCGGCGAGGGCACGCTGCTCGTCGCCGAGGCGGACGAGTCGGACGGCTCGTTCCTCCACCTGACGCCCGCCATCGCGGTCATCACGAACATCGATCCCGAGCACCTCGATCACTACGGCACGCACGAGAACGTCAAGCGCGCGTTCGTCGACTTCGCGAACCGCGTGCCGTTCTACGGGCTCGTCGTCGCCTGCCTCGACCACCCGCACGTGCAGGACATCCTGCCGAAGATCGAGAAGCGCACGCTGACCTATGGGCTCGCCGCGCAGGCCGACTACCGCGCGAAGAACCCGCGCATGGAGGGGCTCTCGACGCGCTTCGACGTCGTGCGCCGCGGCGAAGAGCTCGGCGAATTCACCGTGCGTATGCCGGGTATGCACAACGTCCTCAACGCGCTCTCGGTGCTCGTCGTGTGCGACGAGCTCGGCGTCTCGCACGACGTCGTGCGCGAGGCGCTCGCGACGTTCGCCGGCGTGCAGCGGCGCTTCACGGTCGTCGGCGAGCACGCGGGCGTGACCATCGTGGACGACTACGCGCATCACCCCGCCGAGGTGCAGGCGACGCTGGAGGCGGCCGTGCGCGCGTACGGTCGGCGCATCGTCGTCGCGTTTCAGCCGCATCGCTACACGCGCACGCAGACCTGCTTTGACGACCTCGTGCGCGCGTTCAATCGGGCGGATGTGCTGCTCGTCAGCGACGTCTACGCGGCGGGCGAGCAGCCGATCGCGGGCGCGGACTCCGCGAGCCTCGTGCGGGCGATCCGCAGCCATGGGCATCGCGACGTCGCGCACGTCCCCGCGCGCACTGACCTGACGGCGGCGCTCCTCGCCCGCGTCCGCCCGGGCGACATCGTGCTCACGCTCGGCGCCGGCGACATCACGCGCACCGCGCCCGAGCTGCTCGCCGCGCTCGCCGCGAGGAGCGCCCCTTGAGCGAGCAGCCTCCGCGCCGCCGCGCGACCGCTTCGCCTGGCGCAGCACCGCCGAATGCGCGCTCCTCAGCG
>CAIUAC010000197.1 GCA_903896985.1 uncultured Sandaracinus sp. | reverse complement strand
CTTCCGCCAAGCTCCCGCCCCGGGGCCCGGGGCGGGCGGGGGGTGGGGCTGCGCTGCCCGGGGGTGGGGGTGCGCAGTTTGACTCCCGCGAGACCCACCGCCACCATCGTCCCCGCGCATGGCCTCTCCGCCGCTCGACAAGCGTTCGCTCGACTCCGCGCCCATCGTGCCGTTCGCCGGCTGGGGGCGGCCGACGCGCGACACCGACGGGCCGCTGCGGCGGATGGCGGGCGCGCTCGGTGACCGCATCGTGCGCGGCATGGAGGATCTGCTCGGCGAGGAGCTCGACGCTCGGCTCGCGCGCATCGAGCGGCACACGAACGAGGTCGGCGTCGATCCGTTCGGCTTCGACCCGCGCGCGGCGCGCTACGCGCTGGCGGTCGCGGCGTTCTTCCACCGCTTCTACTTCCGCAGCGAGGTCTACGGCATCGAGAACGTGCCCTCGGGGCGCGCGCTCATCATCGCCAACCACAGCGGGCAGCTGCCCATCGACGGGCTCGCGATCGGCGCCGCGCTGATGCTCGACGCGGAGCCGCCGCGGTTTCCGCGCAGCATGGTCGAGAAGTGGTCCGCGGAGCTGCCGTTCGTGTCGGTGCTCTTCCCGCGCGTCGGGCAGGTCGTCGGCTCCCCCGAGAACGCGCGCCGCTTGCTGCAGAACGACGAGACCGTGCTCGTCTTCCCCGAGGGCTCGCGCGGCATCTCGAAGACCTTCGACCGGCGCTATCAGCTCGTCGACTTCGGGCTCGGCTTCATGCGGCTCGCGCTCGAGACGGGCACGCCGATCATCCCCGTCGCGGTCGTCGGCGCAGAGGAGCAGTACATCTCGCTCGCGGACCTGAAGCCGCTCGCGAAGCTGCTCGGGATGCCGGCGCTGCCGGTGATGCCGCAGCTCTTTCTCGGGATGTTCCTGCCGCTGCCGACCAAGTACCGCCTCTACTTCGGCGAGCCGCTGACGTTCACGGGCGACCCGGACGACGAGGACGGCGTCATCGAGGAGAAGGTCTGGGTCGTGAAGCAGACGATCCAGTCGATGATCAACCGCGGCCTGAAAGAGCGGAAATCGATCTTTTGGTAGCCGCCGCGCGGCCGCAGTCGCTCACGACGCTTGACGAATCACGCGCGGGGCGCTTCGCTACGGCCCCATGACCGTCCGGCCGAGCCTCGCCCTCTTCGCACTGCTCGCGCTCGGCGCCTGCGGCGGCGGCACCCAATCCTCGCTCCCGAACGAGACGGCGGATCTCCGCGTCGCGGAGCGGCACTCACGGTCCGGGCAGTCCGCTGGCCCGCAGACCATCGGCACGCGCTGGCGCTTCACCGAGGCGCACTGCACGGAGGGTCCGCTCGATCTCTCATCGCGTGGCTTCGAGCAAGAGCTTCGGGTGATGCCGCTCGGCGCGAACCAGCCGGGGTTCATGCTCGCCTTCGATCAGACCTTCGCGCGCGAGCAGTGCACGCAGACGGTGCTGCTCTCGGCGACGCCCACCTCGAACGGCGAGTTCCAGATCCGTGAAGAGCAGCGCGTCTCGGTGCCCGCGACGCCCGCGTGTGAGAACGCGGTTCGCCCCGATCCGCCGCGCCCCGGCGAGGTGCGCCTGGCTGGCAGCGACCTCGAGGTGCTCGTGCAGCGCTCGAACTGGTGTGGCGGCTTCGAGGTGCGGATGACGTACCAGCAGCTGCCGCCTGAGCTGCTGACCGAGGAGCAGATCGTCCGCCGCTACATCGCGTACTTCAACCGCAAGGACGTCGCCTCGGTCGCTGGGCTCTTCGCGGACACCGCGTCGCTCGTCGAGCCGTTCACGGTCAGCGACACGGGCGACTCGACGCGACACGAGGGGCGCGAGGCGGTCGCCGCCTGGTACGCGCAGGCGTTCGAGGGCGTGCCGTGGGTCGGGCTCAAGCTCGACGGCGTGCGGCACGAGGGCGACGCCTGGATCGCCGACTGGGAGTACATGGACGGCCGCCTCGAGGCGCCGTTCGCGGGCACGAGCCAGTTCACGATCGCGGCAGGTGAGATCTTCGAGGCGCAGCTCGCGCTGACTCGCCCGCCTCCGGGTGCGGACGGCGCGATGCCGGGCGCCGCTGCTGCGCCCCCCGCCGCGACGCCGGCCGGCCGCCGCCACTGAGCGTCGCGCCCAAGGTCGAGCGCGCGCGCCTAGCGCGGCAGAGAGGTCGACCGTTCGATGCACGATGAGCCACTGCTCCGGCCGACGCAGACGGACGACCCGAAGCTCGGGATGATCCTCCAGGACCGCTACCGCATCGTTCGCCTGCTCGGCGAAGGCGGGATGGGCGCGGTCTACGAGGGCGAGCACCTGCTCATCAAGAAGCGCGTCGCCATCAAGTGCCTGCACGCGCACTACGCGCAGAACCCGGAGGTCGTCGCGCGCTTCCACCGCGAGGCGCTCGCGGCGACCTCGATCGGTCACCAGAACATCATCGAGGTCACGGACCTCGGGCGCTTCCCGGACGGCGCGGTGTTCATGGTGCTCGAGTACCTGCAAGGCATGGACTTCGCGCGCCTGATCGACGAGCAGGGGCCGCAGCCGCTCGGGCGCGTCGTGCACATCGTGTCGCAGATCTGCGACGCGCTGACGGCGGCGCACGCGAAGGAGATCGTGCACCGCGACCTCAAGCCGGAGAACGTCTTTCTCATCCGGCGCGGCGACGACGCCGACTTCGTGAAGCTGCTCGACTTCGGCATCTCCAAGATGAAGTCGTCGGGTGACGCGCCGAGCGCGAACATGACGCGCACCGGGATGGCGATCGGCACGCCGTACTACATGGCCCCCGAGCAGGCGCAGGGGCTCAAGGACGTCGACCATCGGGCGGACATCTACGCGCTCGGCGTCATCCTGTTTCGCGCGCTGACGGGGCAGCACCCCTTTGAGCACGACTCGTACCCCATGCTCGTGCTGAAGATCTGCACCGAGCCGCCGCCGCCGCTGCGCCGCTATCGCCCGGATCTGCCGCCCGCGCTCGAGGTGATCGCGGCGCGGATGCTCGCCAAGACGCCCGGAGAGCGCTTTCAGACCTGCGCCGAGGTGAAGGCGGCGCTCAAGCCCTACGAGGCGTTCAGCGAGGTGCCGATCGTCAACGAGGTCGCCCGCAACGACGCGCTGCCGCTCGCGAGCGTCGCGGGTTATGTGGGCTTCGCCGCGACGGGCTACGCCGATCCCTCGCAGACCCCGGGTTCGCCGGGGAAGCCGAACCCGCAGTCCCCGGGGCAGGCTCGAACGCCGCAGCCGATGCTCGACTCGGGCACGCCGCTCGCGACGCAGACCTCGATGGCCCTGCCCGTCTCGTCGAGGCTGCCGCTCCTCCTCGGTGTGGGCACCGTGCTCGTGCTCGGGGTCGTGGGCGTCGGCCTCGCCGCGAGCGGAGCGTTCTCGAGCGCGCGCGTCCCGACGCCCACGGTGCCCGTCGCGGTGCCCTCGCCGGCCGTCGCCGCGGCGCCCCTCGGGGCGGCCCCAGGCGAGCGCCTCGTCAACATCCGCCTCTCGACGACGCCGCCGACGGCGGAGCTGCTGATCGACGGCCGCCGTCGCGCCAACCCGTTCAACGCGCAGTTGCCCTACAGCGAGGCGCTCCACACCATCGAGGTGCGAGCGCCCGGCTACATGACCGTGATGCAGGACCTCGATCTCAGCCTGACGCAGGAGATCACGATCCCGCTCGAGGCCGGCAACGGCATGCAGGACCGCCGCGTCGCCCGCGCGCGCCCTCCCAACGGCGCCGCGTCAGCCGGCACGGCGACGGGAGCGACTGCCGCGCCGCAGACGACGGACGTCGCCCCGCTGCCGACGGGCCTGACGGCTCCCGACCCCGCGACGACACCAGCCCCCGCGCACCCGCAGCCGCCGCCGGAGCAGCCCGTGGTCGCGCGTCCTCCCCCGCTCGAGGATCCGCCGCCCGCCGACCCATCGCTCGTCGCGCCGCCGCCGCTGCGCGGCTTCAAGAAGCTCAGCCTCTGAGCGGGGCCGCGTGATAGCGTCGGGCCCACGATGAGCCGGACGAACGGGGGATCTGCT
>CAIUAC010000196.1 GCA_903896985.1 uncultured Sandaracinus sp. | reverse complement strand
GCCGCCCTCGAGGTCGCCTTGTTGCACCAGCGCCGCAGCGCGGAGCGCCCCCGGCGGCGCGTTGGCCACCACGACGGTGAGGGCGCTCTGCGCCGTCGCGAGGTCGCCCGCGTCGGCCGCGAGCGCGCTCTCGCGGAACCGCGCCCAGAGCCCCGGCGTGCGCGTGCCCCCGAGCGCCGCGGCCTGCGTGTAGGCCGCGCGAACGGCCGCGATATCCCCGGCGGAGAGCTCGCCATCGGAGCTGGAGCGGTGCTCGTCGGCGTCCTCGAGCCGTAGCTCCGCGAGCAGGAGCCAGCCCTCCGCCCCGAGCGCTGCGCCGCTCCGCTCGAGCGCTCGACGCACCCGCCCGCGCGCAGCCTGCTCCCGCCGCACGAGGTCGCGGAGCGTCGGCCCCTGGGTCGCCCCGGTGCCGCCGTGCGCCCGCATCTCCGCTTCGATCTGCGCCCGCTCCGTCGCCGCTCGCTGCTGCTCTCGATAGGGCGCGCGGGCGGCCTGTGGCAGTTGTTCGAGCGTCGGCGTCGGCACCGTCGGACGGCTCCGCGTCGCCATGACCCAGGGCTGCGTCGCGCGCGTGCCGCGCACCTCGAGGGTGCCGAGCGCGACCGGCGGCCCTGCGAGTGCCGCTCGCGGCAGCGCGGGCAGCGAACAGAGCGCCATGACGACGAGTAGGGAGCGACGCGCGTGCAGGTCCAGCATACGCGCGGAGAGTACGTCGCCTGGCGCCGCCGTCGAAGGGGGATTCGCGATTCCACCGTTCCGTGCCACGCGGCCGTCGCCTCGCGCAGGCTCGCGTCGAGGAGCTTTCCTCGCGGGCCGGGTGGACCGTGTAGCTGTCCCATTACAGAATCGCAGTCGTAGTCGGCTGCGCCAGCGCGACTTCGCACGCCGGAACCGCTCTCGTTTCTTCGCTTTTCATGCCTCCTCCAGCGGTGAGCCAGCGACGTCGCGGGCGCCGACTCATCCGTCACCTCGAAGGCTGCCGATGCTCTATCCCTCGCTCTCCACGACCTCGCAGTTTCGCCGCCTCCTCCCCGACGACCGCCTGATCTTCACCGAGGGCGCGCCCGGCGGTCCTGCGTTCCTGATCGAGTCCGGTCAGGTCCTGATCTTTCGTGAGCGAGACGGAATCGAGGTCGAGGTGGCGCGCCTCGGACAGGGCGACGTCTTCGGCGAGATCGCATTGCTCGATGGCGGCGTCCGCACCGCCTCGGCGCGAGCCCTGAAGGACGCCCTCCTCTTCGAGATCGACCCGGCGATGATGCGGCGCCACATCGACGCCGCGGACCCAGTGATCGGCATGGTGATGGACATCCTCGTCAGCCGCCTTCGCAGCGTCGTCGGGCCGGGCGGGTATCTGCGCCCGGACACCATGCCTCGGCAGACGACAGAGTCGCTCCTCGGCCAGATGCGCACGGAGCGCGAGATCGCCCGCGCGATCCGTCTCGAGCAATTCGTCGCCGCACTCCAGCCCATCGTGTCCCTGGCGGACGGCGCGATCGCGGGCTTCGAGGCGCTGGCTCGCTGGCAGCACCCCGAGCGCGGCATCGTGCTCCCGGGCGGGTTCATCCCGATCGCCGAGTCCGCGAGGTTGGTCGGCTACATCGACTGGCTGTGCATGAAGGCCGCGTGCCTGACGCTGCGGCGCGTGAAGGACGAGTACGGCGCCGTCGCGGATCTATGGTGGGTCTCGGTGAACTTGTCCGGCACGCACTTCGCGCACCCGGAGACGGTCGACCGCATCGCCGCGATCCTGAAGGAGACGGGCCTCCCGCCGTCGGCGCTGAAGGTCGAGATCACGGAGACCGTGTTGGTGTCCGACATCGACGCTGCCGCGTCCGTCGCGAAGAGCCTGCGCGATCTCGGTGTTCGCATCGCGCTCGACGACTTCGGCGTCGGCTACGCCAGCCTCGCGTACCTGCACCGAATGCCACTCGACACGCTCAAGATCGACCGAAGCTTCATCGACCAAGTGACCGCGAGCCCGCAGAGCGAGGTGATCGTCCGCGCGATGCTGAGCCTCGGGGAGTCGTTCTCGCTCACGACCGTCGCAGAGGGCATCGAGCGCGCCGATCAGGCGGAGCGACTGACCGCCCTCGGCTGCCATTACGCGCAGGGCTGGCTCTTCGCCCGACCGATGCTCGAAGCGCAGTTGCTGCCGTGGCTCGAGAGCTATCGCTAGTCGGCTGATGCGCCCAAGTCGCACTCTCGACCCGCGCGGCGGAGGTTCTCTCGTCGGCGCGCACCTCGCGCGCGGAGCGCTCCGCGTCAACCTCGGTGGGGCTTCGCCCGCGCTCCTCGCGCTCGGCGTGTGCTTGGTCGCCTGCGCACCGACACCCCCCGCTGCTCCCTCTGGCACCGACGCCGGGCCGCGCGATGCGGCGTCACTCGACGGCGCGCCGCAGGACGCCGGGTCCTCCGACGCGGACTCCCTCGACGCGCCCGCAGACGCCGCACCGCTCCTGCCCCCGCTGCGGGATGCCTCGCTGCGTTCGGACCTCCCCGACGCTGCGCTCGATGGCTCCGTCGCCGACGCCGGGCTCGAACCCTCGCCCATCGGCACGGATGGACTCGTCAGTTGGTATCCATTCGACGGTGACCTCCACGACGGCATCGGTCCAAACGCACTCGTCGCCGAAGCTGCCTCGACGTTCACCGACGAGCGCTACACGCGCGCCGGGCAGGCGTACGGCCCCTCGGCGCGTACGGCGATGAACGGCGCGAGCAGCGCATCCTTCACGACCCTCGACGCCACGCGCGGCCTGACGCTCGAAGGCTGGGCGCGCGGGCGCGGAAACAACGCCGGCGGCGTGCTCTTTGGCTGGGGGAACGGCGCGGACGGCACTCCCACGCTCGCCGTGCTCGAGGGCTATGGCTTTCTCTCGGTGCGCATCGGTCGGGACTACCGCAACGTCTTCGTGGGCAACTTCGCGCGCGTCCTCGGCGACGCCTGCTGGCATCACGTCGCCCTCGTGCTGCCGCCGGGCTTTCTCGCGGGCGCGCCGTTTCAACTCTTCGTGGACGGCGTGGCCTCGAGCCTCGGCTATCAGGACCGGAGTTCACCCGGCGTCGCCGCGGGAGTGACCGCCGTCCTCAACACCGCCGACAACGTCTTCGGCTCGCCCTTCCTCGTGGGCACGTTCAGCGGCGGGGAGGCTGGCACGCGCCAAGTGGACGACGTGCGAGTGTGGCAGCGCTCCCTGACGAGCGACGAGCTGCTCCGCGTGAGCACGCCCGCCGCCGGCGGCCCCCGCTGCTTACCCCCCGCGCCTCCCGTCTGGGCGCCCGGACCGCGCTGCGCGCCGTCGAGCACCGCGCTGCACGTCGACCTCGGCGTCCGAGTCCTCACCGACGACACCATCGCCGTCATCAGTGACCCGAATCCCTGGATGGTCGGGCAGCTCCGCACCGACTGCGGCACGTTCCTCGACGCCCTCGACGCGCAGCGCGGTTCGGTGCTCGCGTGGGAGGTGTCCCGCTATTACGATGAATCCGCGCTCGAGGTGCAAGCCCGGTTTCGCCCGATTCTCCAGAATGCGCTGGAGACTCCAGGCTACTTCGCGCTCGTCAGCCCGGCGGGCTTCACGACTCCGACTCTCCTCGCCAACTGGCCTCAATCGACGCGAGAGTGGGTGTTGCCCAGGTCCCTCGCGGACCAGGCGCCCGTGCGAACCTCGGCAGCCGAGGTCGTCGACTACAGCTACTTGCGCCTCTCCGAGCCTCTCGTCGCGGGCGGTCACTACGCCATCGACGACGGCACCGGCGCGCGCGTCGAGTTCGACTACGACCCGGCCAGCACGGTCTCTTGGGCCCTCCAGGTCGACCAACTCGGCTACGCCGTCGACGCGCCCAAGTACGCGTATCTCGGCGCTTGGCTCGGGCCCGCGGGCGCGCTCGACCTCGCGCGCTTCGAGGGGAGTCCGTTCCGCGTCGTGCGTGAGTCCGACGGCGCCGCCGTGTACACCGGGACGATTCACCATCGCGCGGCGCCCACGTTCTGGGGCACCGACGCGCAACCCGTGACGGGCGCCGACGTCTACGAGCTCGACTTCTCGTCGCTCACCGCGAGCGGGCGCTATCACGTCGAGGTCGCGGGCGCGGGGCGCTCGTGGTCGTTCTCGGTCGGCAACGACGCGCTCGGCGAGGCCTTCTACACGCACGCGCGCTCGCTCTATCACGCGCGCTGCGGCACGGAGATCTCGGCGGCGTTCACGCCGTGGCACCGCGGCGACGGGCACGGCGTCACGCGTCGCGGCGGCTTCCCCTCGGAGTCCGACGACTACCGCGATCACGCCGCCGACGGCTGGGGCTTCCGCAGCGCGAGCGGCGCCTACGTCGCCTACGGTGAGTTCGACATGGTGTCGCGCACGGCCACGGATGTCGTGCTTCCCGGCGTGTCGGGCGGCTGGCACGACGCGGGTGACTTCGACCGCGCGAGCTGGCATCTCTCCGTGCAAGACGACCTCGCGCACGCCTATCTCTACTATCCCGAGCACTTCAGCGATGGGCAGTTGGCGATCCCCGAGAGCGGCAATGGTGTGCCCGATCTGCTCGACGAGTCGGTGTGGGGGCTCGACGTGTTTCGCCTCGGTCAGGAGTCCGACGGACGGACCGCGATCCACGTCGAGGCGACGAGCCATCCGCGCGTCGAGGACCCGGCGCTCGACACGCAGCCCTACTACCTCGGGCTCGGCACGCGCAGCTCGAGCCTCGAGTACGCCTCGCGCGCCGCGCTGCTCTCCCGCGCCCTCACCCGCGCCGGTGACACCGTCCGCGCAGCACAGTTTCTCGCGAGCGCGCGCGCCGCGTGGACGTTCGGCACCGGACCGACCCGCGTGACCTTCACGGTGCCGGGCACGACCGACACGTGGACGGAGCCGGCGACGCCCCCGGTCGCCCGGCAGCTCGCCGCCGCCGTGCAGCTGTGGCTCGCGACCGGCGACTCCGCCTATCGCGCCGAACTCGATCGCCCGGACCTCGACACCGCCTTTCAGCGCGAGGCCAACAACCCGCTCTTCTTTCCGTATCTGTTGCTCGATGTCGCGCTCGAGCCGGCGCGGTTCCCCCCGACGTGGGCACCGCTCGCGCGCGCTTCCATTCTCTCTCGCGCAGACCTGTTCGCCGCCGCGCAGGACGAGGAGCCCTACCGCAAGTATTGGTATGCGCCGACCCACGGCTACTTCTGGACGCTCGGCTGGGGACAGGGGCATTTCCAGCCGCTCCGCTTCGCGCTCGCCGCCTACCTGCTCACCGGCGACGCGCGCTATCGCGCGGCCGCGCTGCTCGGCATGAATTGGGAGCAGGGTGCCAATCCGCAGGGGCGGGTGCAGACGACCGGGCTCGGCTCGAACGGCGTCGTCGCCGTGCTGCACCTCCCGTCGTTCATGGACGGAATCGACGAGCCGGTGCCCGGTCTCACCCCGTTTGGATATGGCGCGGGCCTCCCCTACAACGCCCGAACTCGCGTGTGGGGCGTGTTCGCCGATGCGGAGCCCGGCACTGGTTTCGAGCCGATCGCGGAGGCGCTGCTCCCGGCGCCTTGGTCCGACTCGACGACCTCGCTCGCACGCATCGGCGAGGTCCTCTACTCGACCATCCCCGTGTTTCGTCGCTACGTCGCGCTCGAGGCGCAGAACCCCGCGACGACCGAGATGGACGTGCGCGGCATGGGGAGCGGCGCAGCCATCGCGGGAATGCTGCTGGAACCGCGCTGGGCGCCGTCGCCTGCGCTCCTCGCGCGGCGCCCTCGCACCGACGTGGCGCTGCGCGATTCACGCTGGTATTTCCCCTGACTCGCGGGCGCTGCGCGGTCGCCAACGGGTCGAGGTACGAGGTCGCTCCGTCTCAGCTCGTGAGGTCCGCGACGCGCGTGAGCAGCTGTCCGATCGCGTCGTGCATCCACACGGTCCGCTCGATGCCGTCGGGCGTCAGCATCTTCAGCATGTTCATCGGGCCGCCCATCAGCGCCGTCAGGTTCTCTTGAAACGGGTCCTCGAGCCGCACGGCGCCTGACTCGACCACGAGATCGATGTGCGTGAGCTGGGCGAGCATCTGCTGGAGCGTCGGATCGGCGAGCACCGCGCTCGCCGCCGCCTCGTAGCCGGGCTCCGAGTACGCGACGAGCTTCGACGCGAGCTGGGGCGCCGCCACGGGAATCGCCACCGAGTAGCGCGGTCGGAAGCTGCGACTGCGGCTCAGCATCGCGTCCGTCGCGGAGCCCATCAGCCCGGCGAGTTGCGCCGACGCGACGTGCAGCGGCACGCGCGCTGGGCTGGCGAGGGTGAGCTCCCAGGCGAGCGCCACCCGGACGGAACGGCCGGTGCTCAGCGTCTCGCTGGTCCAACTGAGCGGCCGAGTCCCGACGGTCCGCACCATCTTCGTGCGCGCCGCTTGACCCCCGTAGCCGCGCCCGCCCGTCTCCGCCGTCGCCGACACATAGCCGAGCCGCGTCGTCAGCGCGCGACTCAGCGCCTGCGCGGCTTCGGCATACGGACCTTGCCCCGCGGCCGCCTGACTCTGCTGTCGTCGCGAGAGCAGAATCCCCCCGACGATCACGCCGAGCACCACGATCGCGATGCCCACGTTGAAGACCATGTTGATCATGCTGCCTGCATCCATGAAGAGCCGTGCCTCCCGATGAAAGTGCGCGAGTCCGTCCATTCCGCACGAGAGCCGTCGAGCCGCCAACGCCTGCCCAACGCAGAGCGCTTCGTTTCGCAGGCTCCGCCGCGAACGCGCGGCGCATCCCCTCCGGACCCGCTGGGTCGGGGACGCTTTGCGCGAGGGCGACCTTCGCACAGCGGCCGCCCACGGCGCAATGATGAATGGACACTGCCGCGCATCTTCCCGCGCAGACAGGCACGCACCACTGCGATGATGGTCAGTAGCAGAGTGACACGCTCGCGCGGCGTCGGAGGCCGTGCAGCGCGCCTGCCTCTCAGACTCAGACCACGCAGTCACGCCCGCGGCGCTTGGCCTCGTAGAGGCGCGCGTCGGCTGCTGCGACGAGGTCGGCCGTGGACTGCCCCGTGAACGTCGCGAGACCGACGCTGACCGTGATGTGCTGCCCCGTGAGGCCGTCGATGCTGAGGTCGGCGACCGCCGCGCGGATGCTCTGCGCGACTCGCCGTCCGCCGTCCTCGGCGGTCTGGACCAAGACGCCCAGAAACTCTTCCCCGCCGTAGCGCCCAATCAGGTCGATGCGGCGCAAAGAACTGCGGAGCAGCGTGCCGACTGCCGCGAGCACGGCGTCGCCCGCGAGGTGTCCGTGTTCATCGTTGATGCGCTTGAAGTGGTCGAGGTCGAGCATGAGCACGGTGAGTGGCAGGTGAAAACGTCTCGCGCGCTCGACCTCCCGCGCGAGCAGTTCGAGCACGCGGGAGTGATTCAGCAGCCCGGTGAGCCCGTCGGTGACGGCTTGCGCAGCGAGGCGCCGGTTGAGGTCCGTGAGCTCGCGGTTCTTGGTCTCGACGGCCTCCTCGAAGCGCTTGCGCTCGCTGATGTCGCGGGCGAAGCCGGCCGTCCCGATCACGACGCCCTGCGCATCGAAGATGGGCGTCTTGAACGTCTCGAACCACGAGTCGCCCGTGCCGTCCGTGATGCGCTCTTCGACGTCCGTTCGCACGCCAAGGCGCATGACCTCGAGGTCGTCGGCGCGGTATCTGGCGGCGAGCGTCTCGGGCCAGACGTCGAAGTCGGACTTGCCGATGACCGCCGCGATGGATTGCCCGCACGAGCGCGCGAAAGGCTCGTTCACGGCCTCGAAGAGCCCCGCCTCGTCCTTGAGCCACGCGAGGAAGGGCAGGTTGTCGAGGATCGCCTGCTTCTTCGCATGAAAGCGGGCGAGCTCGCGCTCGAGGGCGAGGTGCTGCACCGCGCTCCCGAGCTCGAAGCCGATCGCCGCGAGCATCCGCTGCTCGGCCTCCGAGAGCGACGCGTGCCGCGAACTCGCGAGGTTGAGCGCGCCGACCGTCTCGCCCTGGCTGATGATCGGCACGCTGTACACCGCGCGCAGGCCGAAGGCGTTGGGGTACTGCTCGTGGAAGGTCGATGCGACGTAGATCTGCTGGTCGACGAACACCGTGCTGAACGGCGCGTCGTGCGTACGCACCTCGTGGAACTGGGTCACGAAGTCGGTCGGCAGCCCCTGCGACACCAGGAGCGTCGCGCGCTCGGCGTGCTTCGAGGCGACGTAGACGCCACCGCCGAGGAGGTCGAAGGCTTCGATGATGATCTGGAGGGTCGTCGCGTACAGGCGGCGCTCGTCGATCTCCGAGTGGGACAGCAGGATGAGGCGATTGACCACCTCGAGCCGCTTGGTCTGGAGACTGACCTGCGCCTGGAGCTCGCGGCGCAGCGTCACGTCGGTGTGCGTCCCGACGACCCGCCGCGCCTGACCATCGGCCGTGCGATCGACGATCCGCCCGCGATCGAGGACCCACCGCCACGTGCCGTCCTTGCACAGCATCCGGTGCTCGCTCTCGTAGGACTCGCTTCGGCCCGCCAGATAGGCCTCGAGGCTGCTCATCGTGGGCTCGCGATCGTCCGGGTGGATGCGGTCGCTCCACTCCTCGACTCGCCCCGCGATCTCGTCGGCGGCGTACCCCAACATGCCCTTCCAGCGGTCGCAGAAGAACACCTCTCCCGTCGCCGCGTTCCAGTCCCAGACCCCGTCGCCGTTGCCGGCGAGGGCGTGGCGCCAACGGTCTCCGTGCTCCGCTTCCGTCATCGGCGATCTCCCGCCAGAGTAGCGACCGCCGCCAAGTGCGCCCCGGGCGCGCTGTACGCGAGCGCGGGCGACGCCGCCCGCTCGTCCACCGTCGTCCCGGCTCGCTCTCCATATTCAGCACCGTTGGCGGACGCGCAAGCGGGCGCGCGCCGGGGATCGCGGGGGGCTCCGCCGTTCGGCCGCGGACTAGCTTTGACATCCTGTAGAAGTCCCGGCAGCCTGCTCCAATGCTCCGAAAGCTGCTCCCGTCGCTCGAGCGCCATGCCCGACCCCGCTGACGGCGACGTGCCCCCCGCCCCGATCGGCCTCCACCATCCGGGGACGTGGAAGGTCTGGGCCCTCTTGGGGGTGGGCCTGACCCTCTCGGTGCTGGCCGCCGGCTACACCAGGGCCACGGTCGACGCGGCGCAGAAGCGCGAATTTGCCTTCGTTTGCGACCAAATTCGAGGCAAGACGCTCGACCGCCTCCTCGCGCACGAGCAGATCCTGCGCAGCGCCGCCGCGTTCTTCGAGCAGACGGCGGACGTCAGCCGCGAGGATTGGCATCGCTTCACGGCGCGCAACCGGGTCGAGCAGCAGCTCCCCGGCGTGCAGGGGCTAGGCTTTTCGCTGAGGATCCCGCGCGCGGAGCTAGCGGCGCACACCGCGCAGGTTCGCGCCGAGGGCTACCCGGCCTACGAGGTCCATCCGGTCGGGGACCGGGAGACCTACTCCTCGATCATCTACCTCGAGCCCTTCACGGGCCGCAATCTCCGAGCGTTCGGCTTCGATATGTTCAACGAGCCGATCCGCCGGGCTGCGATGGAGCGCGCGCGGGACCAGAACGTCGCGGCGCTCTCCGCCAAGGTGGTGCTCGTTCAGGAGACCAGCCGAGACGTCCAGGCGGGCACGCTGATGTACGTCCCCGTCTACCGCACGGACCTGCCGACGGCGACCGTCGCCGAGCGCCGCGCCGCGCTCCGAGGCTGGGTCTACAGCCCCTATCGGATGCGCGATCTGATGCAGAACATCATGGGCGCCTGGGACGTCGCCAACGAGCGGCGCATTCGCCTCGAGGTGTTCGACGGCGACCATGAGGCGCCCGGGGCGCTGCTCTACGACAGCCAACCTGGCGCGCAGGGGCAGGGGCACCCGCGGCTGTTCTTGCAGCGCCGACTCCGCTCCGCGGGACGCCCGTGGATGCTCCAGTTCACCAAGACGGGCCAAGACTCGGCTGGTCGGCAGTATGCAGAGGTCTGGCTCGCGCTGTTCGGCGGAGTGATCACGAGCGTGCTGCTCTCGGTGCTGCTCTACAGCCTGCTCAGCGTTCGGCGCAGGGCCGAGCAGCTCGCGTGGCAACTGACGACGAAGCTGCGCGAGAACGACACCAAGCTCCGCGAAGTGAATCTGCAACTGGAGAAGGCGAGGGAGTCGTCCGAGACCGCGAACCTGGCCAAGACCCGCTTCCTGGCGAACATGAGCCACGAGATGCGCACGCCCTTGAATGCCATCCTCGGGTTTGCGCAGGTGATCGCGCGAGACTCTTCCTTCGCGTCGAAGCAGGTCGAGTACGCGCGCACGATCATCCGTAACAGCGATCACCTGAGTCGGCTGATCAACGATGTCTTGGATATGTCCAAGATCGAGGCCGGGCAAATCCAGCTCAAGCCTGTCACCTTCTGCTTTCACGACCTCCTCGACGACCTGAAGACCGTCTTCCATGCGCGCGCCATCGCCAAGGGGCTGCAGTTCGTCGTGGACATCGACGACTCCGTGCCCCACGACCTCCTCGGGGACGAGGGCAAGATCCGGCAAATATTGCTGAATTTGCTTGGCAATGCGGTGAAGTTCACCGCCCACGGTGAGGTTCGGCTGCGCGTCCGCGCCGAGGCCGTTCCAGACGCTCTCCCCTCGGGAGCGCGGACGATGTCGCTCGTCGTGGACGTCGAGGACACTGGGCCTGGGGTGACCGTCGAGGACGTGAGTCGGTTGTTCGCTGCGTTCGTGCAGACGGAGGCCGGCGCGAAGGCTGGCGGCAGCGGACTCGGGTTGTCCATCAGCCGGCGACTGGCCGAGGCGATGGGTGGCTCGCTCACGGTGGAGAGCGAACCCGACAAGGGCAGCCGCTTCAGCCTCGCGGTGCCCGTCGTCTTGGTGGAGGGCGCTGCGCCTCCGAAGAAGCGGAAGCCTCGGCGCATCGTCGGCCTCAAGCCGGGGACCGGGCGAGTGTGCGTGTTGGTCGTGGACGACGCGCGCGACAACCGCTCTCTGCTGCGCGCGGTGCTCGGGAGGGTCGGGTTCGAGGTCATCGAAGCGGAGGACGGCGCAGAGGCGCTCGAGACCTTCGCGCGCACCTCGCCCGAGGCGGTACTCATGGACATGCGCATGCCCGTGATGGACGGCTACGAGGCGACGCGCCGCCTGCGCGCGACGGACGCAGGACGAACGACGCTGATCATCGCGGTGACTGCCATCGCGTTCGAGGACGCGCGCCAAGAGGTGATGGACACCGGCGTCGACGCCTGCTTGACCAAGCCCGTACAGATCGACCTGCTCTTGGAGCTGCTGCGGAGTCGCCTCAATCTCACGTACGTCTACTCCGACGACTCGATGCCGCCGCCTCCCGCAGACACGAGGGCTCCCCGGCCCGAGCTGCCGGAGGCGCTCCTGCGCAACCTGCGACAGGCCGTCGCCGAGGGCGACACCGCGAGGCTCTACGAGCTGATCGCGGAGGTAGAGTCTCTGAGCGTCGAGGCCGCGCAGCGCCTGCGCTCGATGGCCGACCAATACGACTACGAGAAGCTCAACGTTTGGCTCGCGTAGCGCCGGCGATGGACCCCTCGAAGAGCGCGCGAGGGTAGGGCGCTCAGCCGCCGAGTGCCGCCATCGCACGCTCGACGGCCCGCGCCTTGGCGAGCAGCGCCGCGGGCTCTCCGCCACCGAGCTCCGCGAGCGCCGCGGCGAACGCCTTCTCGCTGTAGCCCGGCGAGAGCACGGCGTGGGCGCCGAGCTGCGCGATCCGCACGCGGCGCGCCGACCCGTCGCAGCCAGGGCGCGGCGCGGGGTGTCGCGCGACCGCCGCCTCGACGTCGCGGCTGAAGCCCCAGCGAGCGACCATCAGCGTCGCCATGGACGTCTGATAGCGATAGGTGATGTCGGCGACGACCGCCGTCGACGGCGCCTCGCGCCCAGGGCGCACCACCGCGAGGCGCAGGATCTGCAGACGCCCGACCTCGTGCAGGAGCGCAGCGAGGTAGTCGCTCTCGCTGCCCTCGGACGTGTCGAGCGTCCCTGCGGCAAGCTCGCCCGCGAGGATGCTGACGCGCCTCGCGATCCGCGCCTGCCCCTCGTAGCCCGGCACCTTGAAGATCGGCGCTTGCAGGAACACCGAGACCACGACGCGCAGCACGCGATCCAGCCCGATCCGCGCGACCGCGCGGTCGAGATCGCGAGGCGTGCGCCCGTGCGCGGCCGTGCTCGCCACTTGCATCATGCGCCGCGCGAGATCCGGATCGCCGCGTACGACCTCGACGACCTCCTGCAGATCGGGGTCGCCCTTGCGGATCATCTGGTCGAGCCGACGCGCCGCGTCGGGGAACATCGGCAAGTCGAGCGCGCGCGTGCTGCAATCGAGCACGCGCTCGACGAACTCGCGGTCGCCCACCTCGCGCAACATCTTGTGCTCGGTCGCGAGCGCCTTCGGCAGCCGGATCAGCACCTCCGCCGCGTCGTCGCCGAGCGCGGCCTCGTGGCGCTCCCACGGCATCCCTTGGCCGTCCGGCGCCTTCTTCGGGGCGCCGGCCTGTCCTCGCGCGGTCGTGCCCGCCTTCGTCTTCTGGTCGGAGGCGCGCGTGCCGCCCGCTGGGCTCGGCAGCGCGCGGCGCTCGACCCGCAGAAACGGCAGCCAGCGCACCAGCCAAGGCCAGCGCTCGAGCCAACGAACGCCGGCTCGCAGCGGGGGCGGTGCGCTCGAGTGACGCTCGGTGCCCCGCGGCAAATGCGTCACGCGCGAGGGATCCGTCGGCACTGCGGCCAGCGACGAGCGGGACGCGCTGTCGGAGCGCTCGGAGGGCGCCGGAAACATCCCCGAGCCCGAGGAATTCGGGTCGAACGGCTTGAGGCGCTCGATCGCGATCGCGCGCCGCAGCAGCGACCCGACCTCCTTCGGCGCCAGCTGCAGCGAGAGCGCGACCGCGACGAGCGTCCGGGTCCCGTCGAACGCCTGCGCGGCGTTCTCGACCTTCGCGTCGAGCGCCGGCTCGCCGGACACCTCGAGGACCGTGTCGAGCGGCGGCAGCCCCGCGAGCGCGAGCGTCCACTCGTCGAGCGTGCGCACAGCGTCCATCAGCATCGACGTCAGCGGCACCGTCTCCCCAGCGTCCACCTCGTCCGCCACGAACTCGAACGAGAGCTTCTTCTCCGACATCAGGCAAATCAGCGTCGTCAGCAGCGGCTCGCCCGCGCGCACGACGAGCGCGCCTTCGCTCCACGAGAGCGCGCGCGGCGCCGTCTGAGCTTGCAGCGTCAGCGTCCCCGTCCGGCGCGTTTGCTCGAACATCTGCAGCAGGCTCGCGAGCGTGTCGCCCTCGATCCGACCCGTCAGTTCGGCCATGCGTTGGGTTGTGGGCTTGGTCACCGAAGGTCGTTCCGAGTGCGGTCGTCCCGACCTGTCCGACTTGCTGCTGGCCCGCCTATCTTGCCTGATCGCGCGGGCTACATCCAGCGTGCACTTTTACGGCGGTCTGGCGCAAGGGCTCATCATGGGCTTTCCTCGTCGCCGCCCGGCTCCGGCTCCGGCGCCGTGTCGGGGGGCGGGGCAGGCGGCCTCGTCGGGTGCTCTGAGCACATTAATTCGCCATGCACGGCCACATCTAGTCTATCTTCGGGGCCCGCTTCAGCCGATCGATCAGGCGACGTTTGAGCCGATGTGCCAAGCGCCATTGTATCGATCAGGAGGCGGCGGTCGTACGAGGGTGCGCTGACGGACGCCGCTTCCTGATGGAATCCACAGAGAAACCCCCCGAGCAGGAGCCTTCGCTGGTCGACCTCGCGCACCAGCGCGCGCGGCTGTCCGCGATCATTCGGGGCACCAACGTCGGCACCTGGGAGTGGAACCTGCTCAGCGGGGAACTGCTCCTGAACGCGCGCTGGGCGGAGATCATCGGCTACACGCTCGAGGAGCTGTCCCCGACGAGCATCGACACCTGGACGAAGTACGCCCATCCCGACGACCTCGAGCGCAGCGCGCGGCTGCTCGAGCAGCACTTTCGCGGCGAGATCGTGCACTACGAGCTCGAGACGCGGATGCGCCACAAGAGCGGCGAGTGGATCTGGGTGCTCGACCGCGGGCAGGTCGCCAAGTGGACCGCCGACGGCAAGCCCGAGCTGATGGTCGGCTCCCATGAGGACATCACCGCTCGGAAGAAGACCGAGGCGGACCTCCACCATCGCGTCGCCTTCGAGAACCTCCTGCTCAGCACGTTCTCGGCGTTCCTGAGCGCGGACGCGGCCTCGATCGACCCGCTGATCACGGGGGCGCTCCGCGACATCGGGGAGTTCGCCCAGGTGGACCGCGCATACGTGTTCCGCTTCGGGCCAGAGCTCGCGACGATGAGCAACACTCACGAGTGGTGCGCGCCGGGGATCTCCCCGGAGATCGACAACCTCAAGGACGTCCCGACGTCGTTCTTCCCGTCGTGGATGGCCGCGCTCAGGGCGGGCACGCCGGTGTACATCCCCGACATCGCCGCCCTACCGGAGTCGTGGGCTCCGGAGCGCGAGGTGCTCGAGCCGCAGGGCATCAAGTCGCTCGTCGTGCTTCCCGTGGTCGTCGGCAGCCGGCTCCTCGGCTACGTCGGCTTCGACTCCGTGCGCGCGCCCCGGACCTGGGAGGCGGTGGACCAGAGCCTCCTGCGGTTCTTCGTCGACAACCTCGGGCTGACGCTCGTGCGCGAGGAGCAGCACCAGGCGCTGCGCCTCGCGACGGAGGCCGCCGAGCGGCACGCCGCCGAGAAGGACCAAGCCAACCGCGCGAAGTCCGAGTTTCTCGCGAACATGAGCCACGAGATTCGCACGCCGATGAACGCGATCACCGGCTTCGCTCAGGTGCTCGCGCGCGACCCGCTGCTCGCGCCCCGGCAGGTCGAGCACGTGCACGCGATCGTGCGCAACGGTGGGCACCTGCTGCGCCTGATCAACGACATCCTCGACATGTCGAAGATCGAGGCCGGTCAGACGCGGCTCAACCTGAGTTCGTTCTCGCTGCCGCACTTCCTCGACGAGATCGAGCTGATGTTCCGCGCGCACGCGGTCTCGAAGGGGCTGCACTTCACGGTCGAGCGTGGCGAGGGCGTCGTCGATTCCGTGACCGGAGACGAGGGCAAGCTGAGGCAGGTCCTCGTCAACCTCCTCGGCAACGCCATCAAGTTCACCCAGTCGGGGAGCGTGACTCTCCGCGTGCGCACGGAGGTGTTCCCCGACCCCGCAGCGCCGCTCCAGACCATGCTGCGGCTCCAGGCGGACATCGAGGACACCGGGCCGGGGATTTCCGACGAGGACGCGAGCAAGCTCTTCGTGCCGTTCCAGCAGGCCAGCGGGACGACCCGCTCGGGCGGGACGGGCCTCGGCCTGGCGATCAGCCGCAAGTTCGTCGAGATCATGGGGGGCCACCTCACGCTGACCAGCCAGGTGGACAAGGGGAGTTGCTTCACGTTCGACGTGCTGCTGCCCCAGGTGGACGCGCCGACGGACCGGACGCGCCGCCGCTCGCGTGAGATCCTCGGCCTCGTGCCCGGCACGCCCGGTCAGCGGGTGCTCGTCGTGGACGACGTCGCCGACAGCCGCGCGCTGCTGTCGCAGTTGCTCGGCGGGGTCGGTTTCGAGGTCCGGGAGGCGCGCGACGGCGCAGAGGCCCTCGAGATCTTCCACGAGTGGGCGCCGCACGCGGTGCTCATGGACATGTGGATGGCCGTCATGGACGGCTACGAGGCGACGCGGCGGCTCAAGGCCACGGCCGTCGGACGCGCGACGCCCGTGATCGCGGTCTCGGCCGGGGCGTTCGCCGACGACGAGGCGAAGGCCAAGGCTGCCGGGGTCGACGCCTTCGTGCGCAAGCCGTTCTCGCCCGAGGACATCCTCGACCAGCTTGGGACGCGCCTCGACCTGCGCTATGTCTTGGGCGATGAGATTGGGACGTTCCCCCCAGGCCTACGCGCCACCGAGTTCACCGGCGCGACCTTGGGCGGGCTCCCGCCGGCGATGCTCCGCGCGATGCGCAGTGCCGTGGCGGACGGTGATATGGCGAGCCTGGTCGCCCTCATCGAGGCGGCGGAAGGCTACGACCGCAGTGTCGCGCAAGCGCTGCGCACCCTCGCGGACCTCTACGACTACGACAAGCTCGAGCACTGGCTGAGCCAAGGAAGCACCTGAGATGGACCACGAGCACGAGCGCGCCACTGTGATGATCGTGGACGACACGCCGGACAACCTGCGGCTTCTCGAGCGAATGCTCCAGAAGGACGGCTACCGCGTGCAGGTCTTTCCGCGAGCCGTCATGGCGCTGAAGGCTGCCGCGAAGGCCGCGCCGGACATCATCCTGCTCGACGTCAACATGCCCGAGATGAACGGCTTCGAGATGTGCGCGCAGCTGAAGGCGGATCCGCAGCTGAAGGACGTGCCCGTCATCTTCATCAGCGCGCTCTCGGATACGTCCGACAAGGTCAAGGCGTTCTCGGCGGGCGGCGTCGACTACGTCACCAAGCCGTTCCAGTTCGAGGAGGTGCACGCGCGCCTGACGACACAGCTGCAGCTCCGCAACCAGCGCCGCGAGCTGCAGCGGGCCCACGACAAGCTGCGCGAGCTCGAGGAGCTCCGCGACGGGCTCGTCAACATGGTCGTCCACGATATGCGCCTCCCGCTGACGATTCTGGTCAGTGGCCTCGCGTTCGCGCAGGAGTTCACCCTCCCCGCGGACGCCGCCGAGGCTATCGCGGACGCCGTCGCCGGCGCAGAGACCCTCACCGAGATGGTCAAGTCCGTGCTCGACGTGAGCAAGATGGAGGCGGCGCAGATGACGCTCGCGCCCACGGCGGTGGACCTCGTGGCGCTCATCGAGGCGGAGGTCGCGAAGTTCGGCCCGATCATCGGCGAGCGCGTCGCGACCGTGGTGGCACAGCAGCCGGTGGGGCTCGTCTTGTGTGACGCGTCGCTGGTCCGCCGGGTCGTGCAGAACCTCGTCGTCAACGCGGTCAACTTCACCGACAGCCGCAAGGGCACGATCGACGTCGACCTGACGACGACCGGAGACTCGGTCCGCGTGACGATCAAGGACAACGGCCCCGGCATCGAGGCGGAGCACCGCGAGAAGATCTTCGGCAAGTTCTATCAAGTGCTCCGGCGCTACCAGCGGCGGGAGAACTCGAGCGGCCTCGGGCTGACCTTCTGCAAGCTGGCGATCGAGACGCACGGCGGCCGGATCGGCGTCGACAGCGAGGTCGGGAACGGCAGCGCGTTCTGGTTCGAGCTGAAGGCCTCCGGCCCACCGGTTGCCGCGCCGCCTCCGGACGCTTCCCGAGGCTGAGCGCCGCCGACCACGGGACCCGCGCAGCGCTTCGGGCGGTTCGAGGGCGTCGGAGAGTGCCTCTGTGGGTGGCGAGCGCGGGTCGCAGCGCCCCTCGCGGCGGGAACCGCACGAGCGAAAAGAACAATCAAACGGGAAAATTGTGTTCCCGGTGGTTGTTTGTGGCCCACAATCCGCCACACTCTCCCTACCCTCCGGGTTGGCGGTCACTCGGCCTCCTGAACCTCGGCGAGCGAGCAGGTCATGAAGAAAGATTCCGACGTCGCGATCCTCATCGTCGACGACAAGCCGCGCAACCTCTTCGCCCTCGAGCAGATCCTCAAGGACGTCCCCGCCCGGATCATCCAGGCGACGAGCGGCGATGAGGCGCTCGCGCTCTCGTTGAAGCACGAGTTCGCGCTCGCGATCCTCGACGTGCAGATGCCCGGCATGGACGGGTACGAGCTCGCGGAGCTGCTGCTCGGGAACCCGTCGACGAGCACCGTCCCGATCATCTTCGTCAGCGCCGCGTATCAGGACGAGTCGCACCGCTTCCAGGGTTACGCGAGCGGCGCCGTCGACTACCTGGTCAAGCCGCTCGACCCAGCGATCCTGCTCGGGAAGGTCCGCGTCTTCCTCGAGCTCGGGCGAGTGAGGACGCAGCTCGAGAACCTCCTCCGCGAGCGCACGCGCGAGCTCGACGCCAAGGCTGAGCTGCTGACGCGCCGCGATGGTTTCCGGGACCTGCTGAGGGGCGTGTCGCGGGACCTGCAGCATCACACCGAGCTCGACCCGCGGCGCACCGTCGAGGCTTCGCTCGCGAAGGTGGGCGAGTACATCGGAGCGAGCCACGCCTTCGTGCAGCTCTCGGCGATGGACGGCTGGGGGCGTCCGCTGCTCGCCTGGTGGTCCGTCGAGCCGGAGGGGGCACGCGAGGAGGCGTCGAGCTGCACGCCGCACCTGTTCAGCCTCGAGGCGCTGCGCCTCGGCACGGCCGTCGTGGTCACCTCACTCGAGAAGCTCGAGGACGACCGGAAGCAGCTCACGAAGCTCGGCGTCAGCTCGCTGTTGCTCTTCCCGATCATCGAGGAGGCGGAGCTGCGCGGCGTCCTGGGCTTCGACTGGCGCGGAGCTGGCCCCGGCGCGCAGTCGGACCAGCTGGAGTTTCTCGCGCCGCTGTCCGACACGCTCCACAGCGCGCTGATGCGCTCCGTCGCGGAGACGCGTCGCTTGGCGAGCGAGGCGCAGCACCGCAACCTCTTCGATACGACCGCGCAAGGCGTCATCTACCAGACGCCCGAGGGCACGATGCTGTCGGCCAACGCAGCGGCCTCGTCGATCCTCGGCTGCCGTCCCGGAGAGATCATCGGCGAGGGCGGCTGCTTCAGCGATTATCTCCAGCCGATTCGCGAGGACGGCAGCGTCTATCCGCCGCGCGAGCATCCGGCGGTGGTCGCGCTCCGTTCGGGGCGCGGCGTCCGCGGAGCGCTCGTCGGGATCCACAACCACCGCGACCAGACGCGGCGTTGGATCTTGGTCGACGCCGTGCCGCTCTTCCGCCTCGGCGAGCGCAACCCCTATCAGGTCTACACGACCTTCTCGGACCTCACCGCGCTGAAGGCGGCGAACGAGGAGAAGGAGCGCCTCACGCACGTGGAGGCCGAGAGCAAGGCGAAGAGCGAGTTCCTCGCGAGCATCAGCCACGAGATCCGCACGCCGATGAACGCGGTGCTCGGGTACACGCAGCTGCTCCTGCGCGAGGCGGGCCTCTCCGCCAGGCAGCGCGAGTACCTCGAGACGATCGACCGAAGCGGAGTGCACCTGCTCGCGCTGATCAACAACGTGCTCGACATGGCCCGTATCGAGTCGGGCGCGAACATGATCGAGGTCGCCCCCACCGACCTCGAGGACGTGATCACGGACACCGAGCGGATGTTCCGGCACCGCGCCGCAGAGAAGCGCCTCGCGTTCCGCGTCGAGCGTCCGCCCGAGATGCCGGGTGAGGTCCTGATCGACGCGGGCAAGGTCCGGCAGGTGCTGATCAACCTGCTCGGCAACGCGATGAAGTTCACGCACGCAGGCTCGATCACTTTGCGGCTCTCGACGGCTGTCGTCGGCGCGTGCGACCTGCGCATCATCCTCGAGGTCGAGGACACCGGCTTCGGCATCCCCGCGGAGCAGCTTGCGGAGGTCTTCAAGCCGTTCGTGCAGGTCGCGCCCGGAGCGGCGCGGGTCGGCACCGGCCTCGGGCTGAGCGTCAGCAGGCGCTTCGCGCGCGCGATGGGCGGCGAGATCTCGGCGACCTCGACCCTCGGCGTCGGCAGCACCTTTCGCTTCGAATTCGTCGCGGAGGTCGCCAACGGCGCGTTGCGTCGGTCGGAGGCGCCGCGCGCCATCGGGCTCGCTGACGACTCCCCGCGGATGGTCGTGCTCCTCGTCGAGGACGACCCCGACAACCGCACCATGCTGACGCGCACGCTCGCCGCCGTCGGGCTCGCGGTGATCGAGGCGTGCAACGTGGAAGAGGCAGTGTCGGCGTTCGCGAAGGAGCCCTGCGGCCTCGTGCTCTCGGATATGCACCTGCCGGACGGCGACGGGCTCGAGGTCATGCACAGGATTCGCGCGCTGCCGGGCGGCGCGACCGTCCCTGTGGTGATCGTCTCTGCGAGCGCGCTGAAGCACGACCAAGACGACGTGGTCTCCGCCGGCGTCGATGGCTTCGTCGGCAAGCCGGTCCGCGAGGCGGAGCTGTTCGCGGAGATCTCCCGGCTGACGGGGATCGTCTTCCGGTATGCCGGCGATCACCTGGCCGCTCGACCGTCGGACTCCCTGCGCCCGGCCGCTCTGCACCAGGTGCCGAAGGCACAGCGCGCGGCCCTCGTGAACGCCGTGCAGGGCGGCTACCTCGACGAGGTCGGCGAGGCGATCAGGGCGTTCGAGCTCGTGGTGAGTCCGGACCTCGCCCAGGCGGTCCGCAAACTCGCGGATGACTTCAAGTACGGCGCGCTGATCAAGCTGCTGGAGCACGGACAGGGAGAGTCATGAGGACGATCAACGAACACAGCGCCAACATCCTGGTCGTCGACGACACGCCGGAGAACCTGCGCCTCCTCTTCCGGGCGCTGTTCGGTGCGGGACACCGAGTGCGCGCGGCACCGAGCGGCGCCGAGGCGCTCAGGCTCGCGCGCAACGAGCCTCCCGACATCATCCTCCTCGACATCGATATGCCGGAGATGAACGGCTTTCAGGTCTGCGAGGAGCTCCAGAACGATCCGGTGCTCGGGCGGGTGCCGGTGCTGTTCATCAGCGCGATGGATGACACCGCGTCGAAGCTGCACGCGTTCGTCCGCGGCGGGCGAGACTTCGTCACCAAGCCCTTCAACGTCGAGGAGGTGCTCGCGCGCGTCGCGACGCACGTCGAACTCCGCCGCCTCGAGGTCGCCCTCAGCGAGCAGAAATTCGAGCTCGAGAAGGTCGTTGCCGCGCAGGTTCAGGAGATCTCCGAGGCGCAGGTCGCGACGATCGTCGCGCTCGCGAAGCTCTCGGAGTCGCGCGACGACAACACGGGGATGCACGTCGAGCGGATCGGTCGCCTGTCCGACTTACTGATCCGCATCGCGAAGCGCCTCTCGAACCACTCGGAGGAGTACGACGACGGCCTGCTACGGGTGATCGGGAGAGCCGCGACTCTGCACGATATCGGGAAAGTCGGCATTCCCGACGCGATCCTGCTCAAGCCAGGAAAACTGAGCACCGAAGAGTTCGAGACGATGAAGACGCACTCGGTCGTCGGTGCCAACACGCTCGACCTCGTCCTCGAGAGCTATCCGCGCAACGACCTCGTGCGCGTCGGGGCCGAGATCGCCCGCGCCCATCACGAAAAGTGGGACGGCAACGGCTATCCCGCGGGGCTCGTCGGTGAGGCGATCCCGCTGAGCGCCCGCATCGTCGCGCTCGTGGATGTCTACGACGCCATTCGCTGTGCCCGCCCGTACAAGCCCGAGCAGCCGCACTCCGTCGCCGCGGAGGCGGTGCGCAAGGGGAGCGGGACGCACTTCGACCCCGCGCTCGTCGAAGCCTTCAACGTCGCCGAGCAGGAGATCGAAGCCCTCTGGGGCGCCCTGCAGTCGAAACCCTAGTTTTGCAAGCGCTGTAGAGCGCGCGGCGCCACAGCGACCGCCGCTCTTCGGCCGATGTCGGCTCGAGGACCTCCCGTCATGCTCAAATCCATCCGCTCCAAGCTCTTCTCGATTCTCGCAGGCGCGGGCTTCATCGCGCTCTTGGTCGCAGCCCTCGGCTACTGGGGGCGCACGCAGGTCGAGGAGGACCTCGACGATGCGACGGCGAACCGGCTCCCCTCGAGCATCGCGCTCGGGCAGCTGAACCTCGAGCTGGTCAACATGCGCCTCTGGACGCGCCTCGCGGTCGTCGATCTCGAGGCGGAGAACCCCGACGCCGTCCACAGCGACCGGCGGCTGCGCGACGCCGCGTTGGTCGCCGCCGAGCGCGCCCGCGCGGTCTACGAGGCGCTCCCGCAGCAGGGCACCGAGGTCGCGCTCTGGCGTGACTTCGGCTCGCGGTTCTCGGAGTTCTCCGCGTCGAACACGATGTTGTGGAGCCACATCGACGCCGGCGCGCTCGGGCAGGCTCAGGCGATGCACGCCGCGCACCAGCAGGCGGCGGCGGCGGCGCTCGCTGCGTGCGCCAAGGTGGTGCAATTTCAGCCGACGACCGCGGTTCAGCACTCCAAAGACGCCGACGACCCGCAGGCGCACACGAACCGCG
>CAIUAC010000195.1 GCA_903896985.1 uncultured Sandaracinus sp. | reverse complement strand
GTGAGCGTGCCCGCGCGTGCCCGCACGTGCGCCCCGCCGCGGCGCGCTTACCTAGCGTGCGCATGGCCGACGACACCCACGACGACGGACTTCCGCAGGGGCTCTCACAGCGGCTGCGCGCGCTCTTCCCCGGAGGTCGAGTGCGCTCCGCGCGGCACCTCGGTACGGGCGAGACGAAGGCCGAGGGCGAGACGACGAAGGGCCTCGGCTTCGGGCGCCCGATCGCGGTCGTGCTCGCGCTGCCGGACGGGAGCGAGCGCCGGCTCGTGTTCCACACGGCGAGCCCGGACGACTTCGGGCACGACCGGCGCAGCGATCGAGTCGCCGAGATGCTGCTCGCCTGGGACACGTTTGGCTTGCTCCCGCGGCATGTGCGGGCGCTCGACGTCGGCGTGCTCGCGGCGGATGGCGCGCTCGTGCCGCTCGCGGGGACGGGCGAGGCCTACTTCGTCACGGAGTGGGCCGAGGGCGCGCTCTACGCCGCCGATCTCCGCCGCATCGCGGAGACCGGCCTCGCGACCGACGAAGACCTCGCGCGCACCGAGCGACTCGCGCGCTTGCTCGTGGAGATACACCAAATACCAGGCACGCACGCGGGCGCGTACGTGCGCGCTTGGCGAGACACCGTCGGCTCGGGGGAGGGCATCGCCGGGATGGTCGATGGCTATCCGCTCGAAACGCCCGGCGCCTCGCCCGCGCGGCTCGCCGCGATCGAGCACGCGTGCCTCGAGGCGCGGCAGCGACACAAGGGTAAGACGTCGCGCCTGCGCCGCACGCACGGCGATTTTCACCCGTTCAATCTGCTCTTCGACGCGCGCGGTGAGCCAGTGTTGCTCGACACCAGCCGCGGCTCCGAGGGAGACCCCGCCGACGACGTCGCGTGCCTCGCGATCAATTATCTGTTCTTCGGCGTCGAGCACCGCGCGCGCTGGGCGAGCGGCCTCGGGCGGCTCTGGCGGCGCTTCTTCGAGGTCTATCTCGCGGAGAGCGGCGACCGGCAGCTGCTCGAGGTGATCGCGCCGTTCTTCGCGTGGCGTGGTCTCGTCGTCGCGAGCCCGCGCTGGTATCCGAACCTCGACGCGTCGGAGCGCTCGCGCATCCTCGGCTTCGTCGAGCGGGCGCTGACCGCCGAGCGCTTCGATCCCGCGTTCGGCGCCGAGGCGATGTCGTGAGCGCGGGCCCGCTCATCTGGGTGACGGGCCTTCCGTCCTCTGGAAAGTCGACGTTCGCCCGCGCCGTTCAGGTCGCGCTGCGGAGCACCGGGCACCCCGCCGTCGTCGTGCTCGACGGGGACGAGGTGCGCCACGCGCTGCGCCCTGAGCCGGGCTACGACGACGCCGCCCGCGACGCGTTCTACGACACGCTCGCGCGCCTCGCGGTGTTGGTCGCGGCGCAAGGGCAGGTCGTGCTCGTCCCGGCGACGGCGCATCGACGCGCGTTTCGAGAGCGCGCGCGGAGGCTCGCGCCGGGGCGCTTCCTCGAGGTCTACGTCGACACTCCAGAGAGCGAGTGTCGCCGCCGCGACGCGAAGGGCCTGTATGCGCGCGCCGAGCGCGACGGCAGCGGGAGCCTGCCCGGCGTCGGCGTGCCCTTCGAGCCGCCGCTCGCGCCCGCGCTGACCGTGTTTCCAGCCGATCACGACGCCGTCGCGCGGCTGGTCGCGCTCGTGCTGGCGCTCGGGGCATAGCGCCAGCACGCCCGCCGTTTCGCTCAGCCCGGCGCTCAGCCCGCGCCGCTCGGGAGCCCGGCGAGCGCCATGCGGAGCCCACCCTCGTCGTAGTTCTGATCGGCGAGCTTGCCCGCCTTGAAGTCGATGTACGCCTGCACGTCGAAGTGCCCATGGCCCGACAGGTTGAAGAGGATCGCGCGCTTCGTGCCTTCCTGCTTGCACACGAGCGCCTCATCGACCGCGCAGCCGATCGAGATGTCCGGGTATTCGCTGGCCCTCTCCATCTCTTGCATCGCCTCGATGCCGAGGACCGTCTGGTGCGTGAGCACGTGATTGAGCACGCTGCCGAGCACGGACTTGGTGTCGTCGCTCTTGGCGGCGACCTCGACCACCTCTGAGATCGCGAGCCCCAGGCTGCCGGGGGAGTCGGGAAACTTCGCGAGGATCGCGCGCCCCGCCTCGGTCTCGTTCGACGGACTCGCGACGCACTCCGCGCCGAAGGCCTCCATCCGCCCTCGTCGACAAGGCCTCCAGTGGAAGCTGACCTTCACCACGAAGACCTTTGACGCCAGCCTCTTTGTTGTAGAAGGTCTGCGGTACGGCGGTGTTCGGCTCGTGACCGCCGGATAGACTGCCACCCTCGTATTTGTAATAAATGTGCGCTGGCGTATCGAGCGCCCTCTCGAGGCGACGCGCGCGCATCAGCGGCGCGGGGCGCCACTGCTTGTAGACCTCCCGCACCGGCTTGGGAGTCTCGTTCTCCCGGTGTTGACGGCATTCACTCAGCGGAGCGACTGCCCTCGATCCTCACCTCGCCGGACAGATCAGATGGCCGCTCCCGACCTGAAACCCGTTGTCCCAGTAGCTGTAGGAGACCTGCCCACCGCTCGCGCCCGGCGTCGCGTAGAGGGTCACCGACCCTGCGCTGATAGCGTCACTCGTGGGGCGGAGTTGCTGCGGGGCGGCGTCGACCGGGAGGCCATCGGCCTCCGACACGCGCACCGCGTAGACCGCAGAGTTCGGCGCGCTCACGCCCGAACCTGCCCACGCGACGACGAAGCCGCCGCGCGCGTTCGGGGCGACCGGTGCGCCCGAGTTGCGCGCCCAGCCAGCCAGGACGAACGGATGGTCCGCGCCCGCGTAGAGGACCGCCGGATAGCCGCCCGGCGCCATCCCACTCGAGAGCTGCACGGGCGCCGTCGCCGTCGCGCTGGCCGGCGTCATCGGGTCGAACCGGACGAGCGAGAACCACACGCTCTCGCCGCCAGCGTTCGTGCAGTCCTCCATCCACGTGACGCCGAGGTCGTACGTCGTCCCGTGCACCGCGCCGACCGCGATGCTCACATCGTCGGCGCGGCCGCCGGTCGGAAGCTCGAGGAACGGCGCTTCAGGCCCGAACGCGGCAGTGCTTCGGCGAACATAGGCCGGCGCCGGGCCGCCGCCGTCTGGAAGGAGCGCGTCGAACGGGACCGGGCGCGCGAGCAGGCCGACGAAGTGCAGCGCCAGCGGCGTCGTGGCCTCGGTCGTCGCCTCGGGGTACCCGACCACCCAGCCGAGCTCGCCCACGGCCGCGACCGCAGGCGCCCCGCCGCCGTTCGTCTCGCCGAAGGTCTCGGGGTGCCCGTCGTTGCTGCCCGTCACCCATGCCCTGATGACCCCGGGCCCCTCCTCGCGAAACAGTCCGAGCCCCTGCACGGGGACGGCGACGGCGTCGCCGCAGCGGTCGCGCCAGCGCGCGTCCCCGAGGTACACGGTGAGGGCCTGCGGGCTGCCGTCCACGCTGAGCGCTGCGACCGCGGGCCGGGTCGCGCCCCCCACGCCACGCTCGGCGCCGGAGCACGACAACGGGCCCGTGACGCCTCCGCCGTCGACCGGCACCAGCAGCGCGCCGACGTCGACGCCGAGCCAGACGTTCGAGCGCGCCTCGGGCCCGAACGTCGCCAAGTGTCCCCTGGTGTCGAGCCAGCCGACGCGCAGGCGCCCCGCAGAGCAGCCGTCGAGGTCGACGCCGACCGCGAACGCGCCTTCGCCGCCGATCGGCGAGATCGCGACTTCGTGCAGCTTGGCCTCGCTCACTTCGACGTCTTCGCGCGCCGGTGGCACGCAGCGCTCCGACGCGCACACCCAGCCGCAGTCCTCGTCGATTCGACAGGGGTACGCAAACCCACCGTCGACGCTTCCGCAGGTTCCCTGAACCCAGAACCCACCGTCCGGCGGCTCGGGCACTCGGTCGCACACAGGCTGCGGGCACTCCGCGCTGTCCGCGCAGCTCGGCCCGGAGAGCCAGGCGACCTTGCGCCACGCGGCCTGCGGCTGAACGCCGTCCTCGAGCAGTTTGGCTCGCCCCGCGACGTCGTTCGCGTCGACGACCAAGGGCAACGCCGGCTGGAGCGCGCCCTCGGCAGTTCGCGCGAACGTGAACGTCGTGTTCGTGTCCCGGTACGCGCCGCTGCCCTCCGTGCCCCAGGTCAGCTCCGTCGCGCCCGTCGTCTCGAGCTCGATGCTCGGCGGGGAGGCGCCGAGGTTGCCGTCGTCGATGACGAGGTCGCAGTCGTTGTCGAGTCCGTCGCAGACCTCTGCGTGCCCTTCGAAGATGGACGGCCGCGAGTCGTCGCAGTCGTCGCCGCTCGGGCACATCGCCGAGATGTGCCCGTCGTCGTCCGCGTCGAGCGGACGGTAGACGCACGTCCCCGGATTCCCGACGCCGCCCGTGCACTGGTAGCGCCTACAGCCGGTGATCAGCTTTTCGCCGGGCGTCGCGTTGAGCGCCGCACACTCGTCGTCGGTCGTGCATGCGGGGAGCGGCACGTCCTGGACGAGAAGCGAGCAGCCCGACAGCGCTGCGAGGAGGAGGACCGTCAGCCCGAGGTCGGTGCGCGCCATCGCCGCCGAGGCTATCACGGGCCCAGTTTTCTAGGGTCAGCGCGTCGCTGCGCGCCCGCGCGCGACCACCGTGCCGACCTCCCAGAGCAGCACGCAGCCCGTCGCCGCGAGCCCGACGCCGAGCCCGCGCCACGCGAGCGACGAGTCGAGCGCGATCGCCGCGAGGGCCGCGACGAGCGTGCTCGCGTGCACCGTGAAGCCCACCGCGATCGGCCGCTGCGGCAGCAGCTCACGCACCGAGGGCATCGGCCGCGACCCGACGTGCGGCGCGCACCAGTGCAGCCACACGAGGAACGGCACGACGCGCGTGAGCATCCCGTGCACGAGCGCGCCAGCCCAGCCGAAGAGCACGAGCGTCCCGTAGACGAGCGGCAGCTTCGGCGAGTCGAACGCCGCGGACGCCGCGCCCGCCGCGAGGCAGAGCGGCGCGACGCCCATCGCGAGCCACCAGAACCAGAGCGTCGCGTCCTTGCGCCGCCGCGCGCGCTTGCGCAGCGCCGTCAGCGTCCACGCCGGGTGCGCGAGCCACACCGCGAGGGCGCCCGGCAGCGCGAGCCACACGACCGTCGAGGGCTCCACGTCGACGAAGAGCGCCGTGAAGAGGCCGACGAGCGACGCCGCGACGCCGCCGAGCGTCACCCACGGGAGCGCGCGCGGAGGCGCGGGCGCGAGGAAGAACATCGGCACCACCTGCCACGACACCGCCGTCAGCAGCCCGCCGATCCACGCGAGAAAGCCGAGGTGCGCGTGCGCGATCCGCAGCGTCAGCCAGCCCGTCGGCGACGCGAGCACGCCCGGCGTCGGCGCACCCGAGCGGATCCAGGCGAGCCGCAGCCCCGCGAACACGACCGCCGTCAGCCCGAGGACCGCGACGCGCAGCCCCCACACCGTCGGCCCCTCCGCGCGGCTCCGCGCGAGCGCGACGCCCGTCGGCGTGAGAAAGAGCAGCAGCCCCGCGAGCAGCGCCGCGACGGCCCAAGTGAACGCCCCTACGGGCCCGCCGCTCTGCCCGACGATGAGCGCCGCCGCGCCCGCGAGCAGCAGCGCGTGCACGCCGTGCGCGAGCCGTATCCCGGGCACCGCCGCTCCCCCGACCGTCGGCAGCATCTGATAGAGCGCGCCGATCATCACGAAGAGCAGCAAGCCGACGGCGCCGAGGTGCGCCGCGGCGAGCGCCGTATTGCCCCACATCGACGCGAGTCCTTCGCTCCCGCGCACGGCGATGAGGACGCCCGCTGCGATCAGCGCGAACGGCGCGGTGAAGAAGAACGCGAGCGGCACCGAGAGCGGCGGCCCCTGCTCGGGTCGCACGCTCGCCATCGAGAACGTCATCTCGCTCGACCTCTTATCCACAGGAGCGCGGTGCCGTCCGGGCAAAGGCCGACTCGCCACTCGAGGCCACGCGCCTCGAGCTGCGGGTAGAGCGGCCTCGGCGCGTGTGGCAGGCGCGCGCAGTAGACGACCTCCGCCGTCAGCCCCGCGCACGCGAGCAGAATCCGCAGCATCGGCTCGGGCGGTTCGAGCCCGGTGAGGTCCTCGACCGGCAGCGCGCGGGCGAGCCAGTCGTCCTCCGGCATCGGCGTCGCGTTGTTCGCTTGCTCACTCGGCCGAGGTGCTCGCGTCACGCGCGCCATGCTATCAGCACCGCTTCCTCCAGGAGTTCGAAATGGCCAATCTCGACGCGGGCGCTCAAGAGTATTTCGCTACCGATCACCGCGAGTGCGACACCGTGTGGGCCGAGCTCGAGTCCGCGGCCAGCAATCCCCCGAGGCAGGCCGCGCTCTGGAAGAGCTTCGAAGCGAGGATGCTGCGCCACTTCTCGATGGAGGAGGAGGTCCTCTTCCCCGCGATCGAGAGCGCGACCGGGATGCGCGGCGGGCCAGTCGCCGTGATGCTCCACGAGCACGAGCAGATGCGCGGAATGCTCACCGAGATGGCGCGCCGCGCCTCGACGGGTGACTTCGAGGGCGTGCTCGACCAGGGCGACACGCTCCTGATGATGATCCAACAGCACAACAGCAAAGAGGAGGGCATCCTCTACCCGATCGCCGAGCGCGCGCTCTCCGCGTCTTGGCCAGCGCTCGCCGAGCGGCTCCGCGCCTACCCCGTCGCCGGCTGAAGAGCTACCGCTCTCGAGGCTGTCGCAGCTCGATGCGCGCAGGGCTCAGCGAAGCTTCACGCCCGCGTGCAGCAGCGACTGAAAGCGCGTCGTCGTCATCGCGAGGAATGGCCGCGCGTCCGCGAGCCCTAGCTCCCGCAGGCGCGTCGCCATCGGGTGCTTCGAGCCGCCGACGCGCAGCCTGACCGAGCCCGGCGGGCGCAGCCTCACGCGCCCGCGCACGTCGATGTTCGTGCGCACGAGCGCGCCTTCGAGGCGCGAGTACGTCACGAGCGAGAGCGGCGGCGCAGGCACCCCGCGCCCGAAGCAGCCCGCGAGCCGACAGATCTCTCCGGCACCGCTCGGGTCCTCCACCGCGGTGTCCACCTTGCACCCGTCGAGGCAGAACCGGATCGGCGTGACGAACTTCGGATAGCCCCAGAGCTCGCGCCCCGCGGCGTTGGCGGCGGCGGTCGTCACCGGCAGATCGACGACGTAGGTGCCGACGCGCCGCGCGCCCGGCTCACGCAGCAGCTCCGCGAACGCGAGAGGTCCACGCGAGGCGCCCGCGGGCGCGCAGAAGATCGCGGTGCCGACCTCGTTGTAGACGCCCACCGTCGTGCGTCGGTATTCGTAGAACGAGAGCCCGACGACGCCGTGCAGCGGTCCGGCGAGCACCGGCTCGAGCCCGGTGTCCGCGAGCGCCGCGCGCAGCCCCGCGAGGCGCGCCGCGAACAACACGATCACGTTGCTGACGTCGTAGTAGAAGATCGGCAGCTCGACGGGCCCCTCCGAGGTCTGGCGGGTCGTGCGCGGAACGTCGAAGAAGCGATCGGCGGCGAACGGGTTCATGGCGTGGGTCCCTTCGATGGCGCGCGCATCGTCGCGAGCAGTTGCTCTTGCAGATCTTCGATCACGGACAGTCGGTTGAGCTCGTTGGTCCCCTCGAAGATCTGCGTGAGGCGCGCGTCCCGGTAGATCTTCTCGACCCGCTCATGATGCAACAGCGCGTGATTTCCGAGGAGGTCCATCGCGCGCGTGCACACGGAGAGCGCCGTGTCCGTGCAATGGAACTTCGCCGCCGACGCCTCGCGCTGGAGCGCCTGCCGACGGCTCGCCGCGGCCCACACCATCGCCCGCGCCGCGGCCGTGTCGGCCAGCATCCCGGCGAGCTCGAGCTGCACGTCTTGATAGTCGACGAGCGCGCGCCCGCCGAGCGTCGTCCGGCAACAGAACTCGATCGCCGCGTCCGTCGCCGCGCGGGCGAAGCCGACGCCCATCGCGGCCACGGGGATGCGCGACATATTGAGCACCGCGCGGTTCAGCGCCCAGCCGTTGCGCAGCCCGCCGAGGACGTGCTCGTCCGACACGAACACGTCGTCGAACTCGAGCTCCGCCGCGCTCGACGCGCGCATTCCCAGCTTCTTCTCGGTGCGCGTCACGCGAAAGCCCACCGCGCCTTTGGGCACGTAGAACGCCGTCCAAGACCGCATATCCTCGCCTGCGAGCGCCGCGAAGACGACGACGCCGACCGCGAGATCGCCGCCGCTGATGAAGCACTTGCGCCCGCTGAGCCGCCAGCCGCCCGGCGCGCGCGTCGCCGTCGTGCCGGGGCGCGCCGTCGCGGCGCCGTGTCCGTCCTCGACGTCGGAGCCCGCCGCGGGCTCGGTGATCGCGAAGGCGAGCAGCTGCGGCTCTCCGCGCGCGCAGGCGCGAAACGCCGGCAGCACGAAGCGTCGGAGCGCGCCGAGGTCCCCCGCGAGCAAGAGCGGCGCGACGCCGAGCGCGTGCGCGCTGAGCAGCAACATCAGCCCGCCATCGACCGCCGCGAGCTCCTCGGTCTTCAGCGCCGCGGGGAAGTAGAGCGGCTCTGCGAGCAGCCGCGGAGCCGCGGAGCCGAACGGCCGCGGCAAGAGGTCGTCGAGCAGCCCCTCGCGCGCCGCCGCGCGCAGCACCTCCATCGCCTCCGCGCCCGGCTCGCCCGGCGGTCCGTGCGGGCGCACGTCGACCGACAGCGCGACCGGCGCGAGGTGCCGCTCCGCGAACGCGCGCGCCGTGCGTCTCACGCGCTGCAGCGCGGGCGAGAGCGTCACGGTGTCTTGCTCCCACGCGTCGAGCGGCGCGTACTCGACGAGCGCCCGCACCAGCCGCGGCAGCCGCGCGAAGGCGGTCCGCGGCGAGAGCGCGCTGCCCGGCGGCGCGTGCCCGCTCAGGTGAGTCGGCGGAACTCTGCGGCGCTCAGTCATGGAGGCGCTCCCACTCCGCGACCATCAGCGTGAGCTCGCGCGGGCTCCCGGCGAGCGCGCGCAGCGAGTTCACGTCCCGGACGACCTTCTCGGCGCCGGTGTCCTTCATGTAACCGAGCCCACCGAACGCCTGAAGCGCCCCGTTCGCCGCGTCTGCCAGCTCCGGCTGGGCCCGCGCCCGCAGACCGAGCACGCGGGGCAGCGCGTCGAGCCCGAGCGGTCGAGCGCTCAGCCCGTCGAGCTGCGCGCGGCAGCCGTGCTGCGTCGTGCTCCCGCGCCCGAGCAAGCCGAGGACGGCGTCGTGCCGGTCGATCGTCGCGCCGCCCTGATGTCGCTGCGCCGCATACCTGCGCGCCTGCGCGTGCGCGCGCTCGACGGCGCCGAGCGACAGCGCGACGAGCGCGAGCTGATGCGCCAACACCGCCTCTGTGACGCGCGCGAGAGAGGCCTCACGCGGCAGCGCGTCGAGCGTGCCCGGCTCGCGCGGCCGCACCTCCGCCGTCTCGAGCTCATCGAGCCCGTGCGCGTGCGGGTGCACGCTCACCTCGAGCTGCGCCCGGGCGTGCAGCTGCCAGCGAAGCGCGCCGTCGGCGTCGACGCACGGCGTCAGCAGCCCCGCGAAGCCAGGGTCGAGCGGCAGCACGCGCACCGCGTCGCGCGCATAGACGTCGGCGAGGAGCGCGCGGTCCTCGGCGTCGAGCGGCGCCCCGAGCAGCGCCCGCACGAGCGCGAGCCGACCGAGCCCATATCGCCCCTGCGGCGCGATGGCGAGCGGCCCATCGATGAGCTTCTCCAGCCCCGTGAGCCGCGCCACGACTCGCGCGAGCGCGCGCTGATGCACGACGAACGCGAGCGCCGTGTTGCTCCGCGAGAGCCGCG
>CAIUAC010000194.1 GCA_903896985.1 uncultured Sandaracinus sp. | reverse complement strand
CCAGCGATCGTGATGAGGTCGCGCACGGCGCCCACTGTCGGCCCGGTCACGCGGCGCGTCAACGCGGGCCGAGACAGCCGCGCGCGCCTCGCTCCGACGCGCCGCAGGCGAGCTCTGCCGTTTTCTTGGGATGTGATCTTGGGTGCTCTAGTGTCGGCCTATGCCCACATCAGCCCACGCCCTCGCCTTCGCCCCAGTCCGCGCCTCGCAGACCGCCGCGACGCCCATCATCAAGTGGGTCGGGGGCAAAGGACGCCTGCTGAGCCAGCTCGCGCCGCTGCTCCCGCCCACCGCGGAAGAGCGCCGGCACGTCGAGCCGTTCATCGGCGGCGGCGCGATGTTCTTCGCGCGGCGCCCCGAGCGCGCGCTGCTCTCGGACGTGAACCCCGAGCTGATCGGCGTCTACAAGGCCGTGCGCGACGACGTCGAGGGAGTGATCTCCGAGCTCTCGCGCCTCGCCTCCGCGGGCCACGCGGCAGAGGCGTATTACGGCGTGCGCACTCGCTACAACGCCGAGCGCCGCGCCCGCGCGAGCAAGACGACGCAGACCTCCCGCGCGGCGATGTTCGTCTATCTCAACAAGACCTGCTTCAACGGCCTGCACCGCGTGAACCGGAGCGGCGAGTTCAACGTGCCCGCGGGCAAGTACAAGAACCCGCGCATCCTCGACGCCGAGAACCTCCGCGCCGCGAGCGCCGCCCTCGCCAACGCCGACCTGCGCTGCGCGGGCTTCGAAGAGCTGCTCGGCAGCGCGCGCCCCGGTGACTTCATCTACCTCGATCCGCCGTACGTCCCCGCGTCGACGACGGCCAATTTCACCGCCTACGCGCAGGACGGCTTCGGCCCCGCGGACCAAGAGCGCCTGCGCGACGTCTACCGCGAGCTCGATCGCCGCGGCTGCCGACTGATGCTCTCGAACAGCGATGTCCCCGCCGTGCGCGAGCTCTATCGCGAGTGGCGCATCGACGTCGTGATGGCGCCGCGCGCGGTCAGCTGCGATGGCGCAGGGCGGCAGTCGGTCGCCGAGGTCGTCGTCCGCAACTACTGAGTTCGGCGCGCGACGCCGGTCCCTCTGCGTCGACCTCAGCGCGGCTCAGCGCGCGCTGCACGCGTGATCGCGCGGCGTCGCGCGAGGCACCGCGGCGCCGTGCTCCCACTCGACGGGGACCGCGCTCCACACCTCGCGCATCACGTCGCAGTAGGGAGTCGCGAACTCCGCGAGGTCGAGCATCGAGGAATGGCCAACGGTGGTCACTGCGTAGGCGCGATTGCCATGCACGTAGAGCTTGATCACGTTGCCGACCGCCTTCGTCTGGGCGATCACCGCGCCCGTCGGGACATCCCACGCGACGATTGCACCGTCTTGATACGCGCCGATGAGCGTATTTCCAGGGCCCTTCATGAGACTCCCTACGAGACTATTCGACGCTGGCGACATCACCTGCGGCGCGCCGCGAGCGCCGCCGCGCAAAGAGGTCACCTCGACGGTCCCGCTGCGATACGCGATGGCGAGCAAATCAGGGGTCCGCGTCCCAGCGGACAACCCGCCGTGAGCAGGATACTGCGCGACGACCGCCCCGCTCGCGTCGAACAGTTGAATGTGCTCACCCGATTGAGCCACGAGCTCACGGTCCGTGACGTCGCAGAAGCAGTCATCGGTGTGCAGCACGTGCGTGCCGCCAGAACGATCGTAGAGCGTCAGCGCGTTCGCGCCCGAGTCTGTCACCGCGATGCAGGCGCCAGCGATCGGTATGACGAAGAACGCGTGCGAGGCGACCCGACGCAGCTGTTCGTCGGCGCGCCGGTCCCACATCTCGAGGAAGCCATCGGTGGTGAGCATACAGAGAGTGCCGCCGTCGCCCGAGGCTTCGCCGAGACGCGAGCGTTCCTCCACCGCCGTCCGCCACCTCGTCGCGGGGAGCGACACCGGCGCGCCGTCGTCGAGCGAGCGCCAGCCACGCCCATCGAAAGCGGCCGGCGGATCGGGCAGCACCATGCCGAGACGCCAGTTGGGGCGACCAGCCTCGAGATCCCAGGACATGATCGCGCTGAGATCGCCCGCGACGAGGTTCCGGCCAGCGATCGCGATGGAGCCGACGGGATCGGCGGCGTCCATCGTTATCGAGAAGCGTTCGGTCGCGAGGTCGTATACGTAAGCGCCGTACCCGCGTCCAACCACGAGTGAATCGTTCCCCGCAAAGGCCACGGCGCGCGCTTGGTCCGTCGGCGTCGTCAGCCGCCGGGGCACCGCGTCCCCGCGAGTCCACACGCGCACCGTCCCGTCCATGACCGAGGCAGCGACGCGACGCCCATCGGGTGACACCGACAGCGTGATCGGCGTGGAATCGAGCGAGGTCGTCTGTGTCACCACGCCCGAGTCGCTCGCCCGGAAGGCCACGATGCCATCTGCCTGCGCGGTCGCGAGCTCACGGCCATCGGACGCATAGGTGACGACGAACGTGGGCGTCGTGCTGCTCGTCGCGCTCGAGCGCACCGCCCAGCGGGGCATTCCACCGGCTGCGCTCAACGCGCGCAACATCCCGTCGAACGTCGCGACGGCGATGGTGGTGTCGTCGGGACTGATCACAACACTGTTGATCGCTGCCCGTTGCTCGAGCGCCGCGGTCGGGGCGCCGGGCGCGAGCGGCCAGATCCGCACGAAGCCGTCGACTCCCGCGGAGGCGGCCCACCGTCCGGAGTGCGCGACCGCGACCGAGGTGACGGCGCCCTCGTGAGCCCCAAGCCGCGAGATCGGCGCGCCCGTGACAGCGTTCCAGAGCCAGACACCGCCGAACGTATCGCCCGTGATCACTCGGTCGCCGCCGGGAAGCGCCGCCAAGACGGCGATCTGCGCGCCCGGCCCAGCCACCGGCGCGGGAGCGGCAAGTCTG
>CAIUAC010000193.1 GCA_903896985.1 uncultured Sandaracinus sp. | reverse complement strand
GCGACGGCCTCCGGAGCCGTAGGTCGCAGGTTCGAATCCTGCATCGCGCGCCCCTTGTTTCATAAGGGTTTGAGGCAGTTTTCGGGGGGTCGGTTTTCGGGCGGCGTGGGTCAGGCGTAGGCGAAGTAGTCTTCGAGCAGGGGGCCAAACGGCGCTCGCCGAGCGCGCCGACGCGGCCGAGACGGTCGCGGCCGTCGCGTGGACGGACAGCTCCCCCCGCCATCGCGTGCAGCTGGACGACGTCACCGCGCACCGAGTCCGTGAATGACACGCTCCCCGTGGGGACCCTCACAGGCCAGGGTCGTCCTCGACGCCCATCGTCAGAGGCCCTGAGGGGCGAGCCTCCATGACCGTCGCCCATCCCCACCACGTCTCGCTCGGAGGCGAATGACGTACCGTCGACATATCGAGTTCCGATCCGAGGACGCGCCCACGCTCGACGACGACGAGGTCGACGCGGCTTCCGGGATCGAAGCTGGTGACGAGGCAGTCCCCCACGCGGGCCCCCGCCGGAAGGACGATTCGGTCGATCGGATCGATGGAGTTGAGGTCGACGAAGTCGAAAGGCCTCCCCCATATCAAGTCCGCCACGTCGTCCGCGCCCCACAAACACAGCCTCTCCAAGACCGATGTGTGGCTGCGGCCCGTCTCGTCCACGCAGGTCGCCAGCACCTCGTCCGGGCGCGGGCACGTCGTCCACTCCCCCGCCGCCGAGAAGTTCTGCCGCGGCAGCGTCCACCAGGCGACTCCGAGGGCACGCGTGGCGACCACGAGGCCGGCGAGCGACGCCATGGCGTACACGCCTCGGTCAACCGGCCCGGCCGCGAGCGACGCGACGCACTGCGAGAGGCGTGCTTGGCCGAGGGCCTCACGGGCGACCTCGAGGAGGGCGTCGTTCGAAGGCTTCTCGATGCCTAGATGTTCGAGGATGAGCCGATGCCCCTCCCGCGCAGCGCGCGCAGGTGCGTCGGATATCTCCGTATTGCAGGACAATGGCTGCCGACCCTCCGTGTGGCGTCCTCGCGCCCGGGATTCTGGTCCGCCCTACTTGGGCGAGCAAAGCTGGCGCGTTCGGCGGTTGAACGACGGCAGCCTCCGCTCGTCGTCGTGCGGCGTCGAGCATCGTGAGTCGCCCGTATCCTCGCGTCTCCAGCCGCACCTTCACCGCGCGGTCCGCGGTGAGGATCGCCGCCGGGCAGCCTCGTGGCGACCGTCTACCCCTGCGGCCGCCGCGGCGGCGCGCTCGAGCCCGTCGCTCGCGAGCGCGCTTTGCCTTCCCTACAGCGCTCCGGTAGCGTGTGCGCGTAGTTCGTAGGTCCTACGCGCCGTGAGGACACGGCCAGGAGCACGCGATGGCGAACCCGACGAAGCGCCCGAAGGCACCGAAGCAGCCTACGAAGTCCGTTGCAAAGCAGGCTGCGCCCAAGCCGGCAAAGGCACCCGTCGCGCCGCGAACGAAGTCGTCCGCCGCACGGCCCGTGCAGCGTCCTGCGGCGAAGTCCGCGAAGAAGCCCGCGCCGCTGAGCGCCAAGGCGGCGAAGTCGGCGACGAGACCCGTCGAGAAGGCTGCGCCGCCGCCGCCCGTCGACCGCACCGTCCGCCTCACGATCAACGGGCGTGTTCACGCGCTCGAGCCTGCGCGCGACGTCGAGCCGAACATGACGCTCGCCTATGTGCTGCGCGAAAAGCTCGGCTATGTCGGCCTCAAGCTCTCGTGCGACGAGGGCGCGTGCGGCGCGTGCACGGTCCTCATGGATGGCAAGGCGGTGCTCTCGTGCATGACGCTCGCCGTCGAGGCGCAGGGGCACGAGATCCTCACGATCGAGGGGCTGCCGAAGGATGACCCGGTCGTCGAGGCGTTCG
>CAIUAC010000192.1 GCA_903896985.1 uncultured Sandaracinus sp. | reverse complement strand
TCGGGGTGCGACGGCGGCGGCGCCCGGCCCGGTGACAGCCCGCCGCGCGCCGCGCTAGGCTCGGGCTCCCACCCCGGAGACGCGCCATGAGCACCGACTCACTCAAGCTGGTCACCCACTTCGCCGCCCCGCCCGAGCGGCTCTTCCGCGCGTGGACGAACGCCGCCGAGCACGCGGCGTTCACCGAGTCGAACGCGACCTTCGAGGCGCACACGGGCGGCACGCACACCGCGTGGGACGACTACATCCGCGGCACCGTGGTCGAGATCGACCAGCCCTCGCGCGTGGTCCTCACCTGGCGCACGACCGACTTCCCCGACGACGCGCCCGACTCGCGCCTCGAGCTGCGCTTCTTCCCCGACGGCACCGGCACGCGCCTCGAGGTCGTGCACGACACGATCCCCGCGGGCCAAGGCGACGGCTACGAGAAGGGCTGGGAGGAGCACTACTTCGCCCCGCTGCGCGCCTACCTCGAGGCGAACGCCTGAGGCGCGGTCAGCGCGCGCGGGTGCTGCGCTCGAGCACGAACACGACCGCCGCGAGGAGCGGCAGGAACACGACGCCGAAGAGCGCGGCCCCGGCGAGCCCGAGCCAGAGGGTGTTGCCGAGCTGAGCGGCGAGCCCTTCGCCGCGCCCGGGCGGCTCGGCGAAGACCATCAGGCCCGCCGCCGCCTGCGCGCAGAGCAGATAGAGGCCCACGGAGACGGCGTACATCTTCACGAAGCGCCAGCGCGTCGCGCGCCCCGCGACGTAGCCGATCGCGAGCGCGCCCGGCAGCACGATCAGGCCGAGCCCGAGGCTCATGGGGAGCGGCAGCGTCGGCGCGACCATCACGACCCGCTGCGTCAGCGAGAGCCCGACGAGGCCGAGCCAGAGGACGCCGCCGACGGCGAGGGCGCGCAGGGTCGAGCGCTTGGTGTGGGCGTCCATCGGCGCTCAGGGCACGCAGAGCGTCGGCGCGACGCAGACGCCGGAGGTGCAGACGCCGCCGTAGCACTCGGCCGCGTCGCCGCAGGCGCCGCCGTTCGGCTGGAGCGGGCGGCAGAGGCTCGAGATGCAGGTGTGTCCCGCGGCGCAGACGGGCCCCGCGACGCGCGTGGCGCAGGGCTCGCCGCCGACGGGCAGCGGGGCGCAGGTCCCGTCGATCATGCCCATCGCGAGGCGCGCGGTGCAGTACTCGTCGCCCGGGCACTGGTCGGGGATGCCGCCCTTGCACGCCGCGCCGCTCGCCACCGGGCGCGCGCAGAGGAGCACCGGGCTCCCCGGCGCGGGGATCGAGTCGACGACGCAGGAGAGCCCCGCCTGGCACCACGGGCCCGCTTGCAGGTCGCACGCCGCGCCCTCCACCGCCGTGAAGACGCCCGCCTGCGTGTGGCAGGTCCCCTGCCGGCTCGCGCTGCCGCCGACGCAGATCAGCCCGACGCGGCAGTCGGGCGCGCTCGGTCCCTGGCACGCCTGCCCGTCCGTCGGAGGCGCGGTGCAGGTCGTGCTGTCGCAGACGAAGCCGCGCTGGCACTCCTCGGTGCGCGTGCAGCTGCGCCCGGGCCCGCCGCGCGCGGTGCACGTCCCCGGGCAGACGGCGTCCTGCACGCACGCGGCGTCGTCGCGGCACTCGGCGTCGAGGTCACACGCGCCGCCGACGGCGACGGTCCCCGCGACGGCGGCGTCGCACGCGGCGGGCAGCAAGCCGCCGGCGAGCGTGTCGCAGCCGCCCGCCGCGATGGCGTCGAGGCAAGCGGGCATCAGCGCCGGGTCATAGCCGAGCGTGCCGCGCGCGATCGCCGCCTCGAAGAGCGGGAGCACCGCGTTGGCGATGCGGCCTTCATAGGGCGTCTCGCAGTCGCCGCCCGGCAAGAACACCGGGACGAGCGGGCCGAGGCACGCGTCCGCCGCGGCACAGAGCGCGGCCGCGTACTCCGTCGGGAGCTGCGCGAGCGGCACCGAAGACGCGGGCGGCGCCTTCGACTCGGTGCAGCCTGACAGGAGCGCGAGCAGCCCAGCAGCGAGCACCACACTTCGCCGAACTCGAGTGACCATGTCGCCCTCCCCCCTGCTATTGCGGCGCGAGCGAGAGCCTCGCGGGGCCGCTCGGCTGCGCCATCGTGCACTGCCCCTCGAACAGCGCGCCCTTGTCGATCAGCAGCTGCGGCGCGCTCAGGTTCCCGAAGACGCGCGACGGCGCGTGCACCTCGATCAGCTGCGCGGCGCGCACGTTCCCGCGCAGGGTGCCGCCCCGCACGATCAGCGTGCCGACCTCGATCTCGGCGTCGATCTCCGCGCCCTCGCCGAGGATCAGCACGTCGTCGCCGAAGATCTCGCCGCGCACCTTGCCCTCGATGCGCACGCGGCCGACGAACGTGAGCTTGCCCTCGAACTCGGTCCCCCGACCGAGCAGTGCGTTGATCTCGCCGAAGCCGCTGAGGTCGTTGCCTGTCATGGTCCGCCGGCGACGATAGGCTGCACGCGCAGCCCACGCAACGACCGGCTCAGACCTCCTCGATGCGGATCATGCGGGTGCGCTCGACGACGTGCTGCAGGAGCGCGATCTCGCCGAGGGCCGCCTGCACATCGCGCTCGCGCGCCGCGTGCGTGAGCATGACGACGCTGACCGGCGCCTCGCCCGAGGTCGAGCGCGCGCGCTGCACCATCTGCTCGATGGAGACGTCGAACGCCCCGAGCGCGCCGGCGATGCGCGCGAGCACGCCCGGCCGATCGAGCACGCTGAAGCGCAGGTAGTAACGCCCGACGTGCTCGCCGAGCGCGCGCACGGGGCGCTCGACGAGGTGCTCGCCGCGGAAGGCGCGCGACGGCACCCGCCCGCGCGAGCCCGCGAACACGTTGCGCCCGACGTCGACGAGGTCGCTGACGACGCTGACCGCCGTCGGCAGCGAGCCCGCGCCGAGCCCGGAGAGCAGGCACGGGCCGAGCGCCTCGCCCTGCACGTAGATGGCGTTGAGCGCGCCAGAGACGCTCGCGAGCACGCTGCGCTCGCTGATGAGCGCGGGGTGCACGCGCAGGTCGAGCGGCGCGTGATCGCGGTCCGAGGCGGCGTCGGCGGTCTCGAGCGAGCGCGCGACGGCGAGCAGCTTGATCACGTAGCCGAAGCGGCGCGCGAACTCGATGTCGACCGCCTCGATCTCCGTGATGCCCTCGGTGGGGATCTGCGAGGACGCGATGCGCGCGCCGTACGCGAGCGTCGCGAGGATCGTCAGCTTGTGCGCCGCGTCGCCGCCGCCGACGTCGAGCGTCGGATCGGCCTCCGCGTAGCCCGCGGCCTGCGCCGCCGCGAGCGCGTCCGCGAAGCCGAGCCCCTCGTCGTGCATGCGCGAGAGGATGTAGTTGCTCGTGCCGTTGACGATGCCGCGGAGGCCGAGGATGCGGTCCGACGCGAGCGCCTCGCGGAGCACGCGGATGATCGGCACGCCGCCGGCGACGGCCGCCTCGAAGTAGAGGTCGACGCCGCGCGACTCGGCGAGCTCGATCAGCTCGTGCCCGTGCTCGGCGAGGAGCATCTTGTTGGCGGTGACGACGTTCTGTCCGCGCTCGAGCGCCTGACGCACGTAGCTGCCCGCGGGCTCGAGCCCGCCGACGAGCTCGACGACGACGTCGACCGACGGATCCTCGAGCACGAGCTGCGGATCGTAGGTGAGCAGGTCGAGCGGCACGACCGGATCGCGCGCCTTGCCCGAATCGCGCGCGGCGATCCGGCGCACGACGAGCTTGCCGCCGAGGCGCGCCTCGATGCTGCGCGCGTTGTCGTGGAGGAGGCGCAGCACGCCCTGCCCGACGACGCCGCAGCCGATCATCCCAATGCCGATCTCTCGAGCCACGTGCCGTCCTCCGATGAAGAGCGCCGAGGCTACCACGCGCGAGCGCGCACACCGACGACGCTCAGCGGAGCGCGCAGACCGACGGCGCTCAGCGGAGCGAGGCGCCCACGAAGCGCACCGCGACGTAGACGGCGACCGCGACGCACCAGGCGACCGCCGTCTTGCGCTTGCCCGAGCGCCACGCGGCGACGGGCGTCACCGGCGGCAGGAGCGCGCCCCAGCGCCAGGCGCGCGAGAGCTCCGGCGCCTTCTGCACGGCGAGCCACACCGCGACGTGCGCGACGAGCGCGACCGCGCCGAAGAGCACGGCTGCGACGAAGGCGACGAGGCTCGCGGGCACGCGCGTTTCGTAGCACGCGGCGCTCGTCGGGGAGGCTGCGCGCCCAACGGCGTGCGCAGCGCCTGACCATGGTGCGGGGCGCGGCGCCGTGCGCCTGCCTCAGCGGGCGAGCTCCGTCGCC